>JACMOY010000360.1 GCA_014377795.1 Actinomycetota bacterium
CGCCCGGCACCCGGCCGCGCGGCAGCCCGCCGTCCAGCCCGGGGGCCGGCAAGCTGGACGCCGGCTCGTCCAGTCCCCCGCGCACGAGGCCCGCCGCGACGGCGGCCACCACCGCGACCACCGCCAGCAGGATCAGCACCTGGATGAAGGTCACGCAGTCATCGTGTCACGCGGCACCGACAGCCGTCCGTCGCCCGCCTGGCGCACCCGTTCCTCCCCCCGGCCGGGGACGCCTGCAACGAGACGGCGGTGGGACGCCGGTTCGGCGGAGGAACGCGAGGTGGGAAAGGGGTCAGCGGGGCGGCGGCAGCGGGATGGTCTCGCCAGCGGCGTACCCGTCGCGACCCTCGCGGGTGATCAGCCAGGCTGACTGCCGGCCGCGGACCGTCCACGACGTGCCGTCCCAGACGGTGGCGGTGTCCTCGTCGACGCCGACCACGGTGATGTGGTCGGGGGCGCTGGCCAGCCAGTCCACCAGCCGGTCGGGCAGCCGGCCCGCGAACCGGTCGAAGTGCGGCAGCACCTCGACGCCGGGCACGACGGCCAGGCCCGGCGGCGCGGTCCGCCACGGGGTGCGGATGGGCGCGACCCGCCCACCCATGGCCATCGCGCCCGCACTGCACCCGGCGAGCGCGGCGCCCGCGACCCAGGCCGCCTCGATCGCCGCCCACACCCGCGTGCCGTGCAGGGTCTCGGCGAGGAACCCCGGGTTCCCGCCTGAGAGGTAGACCAGCCCGGCGCCCTCGACCAGCGAGGCCAGCCCCTCGTCGTCCGCGCTGACCCGGTCGACGACGGGGATCACCACCTGCTCGACGCCCAGCCGCTCGGCGGCGGCCTGCCCGAGCCGGTGCCAGCGCTCGAGCGAGTGCTGGCCCTCGGGCGCGGCTGCGGTCGCCAGCTGGACGTAGCGCGGTGGCCGTCCCTCGATCAGCGCGCCCTCGATCTCGCTCATGACCGGCAGGTACTCGCCGCTGCCCACCAGTGCCAGGGGTCCGCGCATGGGGCGATCCTGCCTCACACCAGGCCGCGCCGGGCCAGCACCGGCAGGAGGTCGCCACGCACCGCCCGCACCATGTCCAGCGCCCGGCGGTGCTCAGCGACGTCGTGCACCCGGAACACCCTGGCCCCGGCGAGCGCGCACATGACGTTGACCGCGAGCGTGGCCTCCAGCCGCTGCTGCTTGGGCAGGTCGAGGGCCTCGCCGATGAAGTCCTTGCGCGAGGTGGCGACCAGCACGGGGTGGCCGATCGCGACCACCTCGGCGAGCCGGCGGGTCACCTCGAGGGAGTGGTAGGTGTTCTTGCCGAAGTCGTGGGTCGGGTCGACGATCACCCGCTCGGGCGCCAGGCCGGCGTCCACCGCGTGCCCGGCGAGGGCGCGCAGGCGCTGGACGACGTCGGCCACCACGTCGTCGTACTCGACGCGGAACGGGTCGGTGCGCGGCGCGAGCCCGGGTGTGTGGCTGCAGACGTACGTCGCCCCCGTGGCGGCCGCGACCTCGATGATCCGCGGGTCGTGGGCCGACCAGGTGTCGTTGACGACGTCGGGTCGGACCTCCTGCGCCACCTCGGCGCGCCAGGTGTCGACGCTGATCAGCAGACCGGGGTGGGTCGAGCGGGCGTACTCGACCGCGGGCAGCACCCGGCGCAGCTCCTCGGCGACCCCGACGTCCTCGCCGTGGCCGGCGCGCACCCCGCCGATGTCGAGCAGATCGGCGCCCTGCTCGACGACCTCGTCGATGCGCGCGAACGCCGCCGCGTCCTCGAAGTGCCGCCCGCCGTCCAGGAAGGAGTCCCGGGTGCGGTTGAGGATCGCCATGACGACCAGGTCGGTGGGCCCGAAGACGCGGTCGCGGATCAGCAGGTCGCTCACGTGGTGCTCGCGACGCCGGCGAGCTCGACCTCGACGGCGTCCAGGGCCTGCGCGACGTCGCTGGTGCGCAGCAGGTGAGCGAGCGCTGGCGCGCGCACAAAACCTTTGTCCCGCAACGAGATCGCCAAATCGACCAGTGGCAGCAGGTCGTCCCAGGGGTCGAGCAGGACGACCGGTTTGCGGTGCATCCCGAGCGCCCGGGCGGTCCACACCTCCATCAGCTCCTCGACCGTGCCGATCCCCCCGGGCAGCGTCACGAACGCGTCCGCTCGGGCGTCCATCAGGCCCTTGCGGGCCCGCATGTCCGGGACGACGAGCAGTTCGTCAGCCTCGTCGTCCGCCACCTCCAGGCTCACCAGCGCCTGCGGGATCACCCCGACCGTGTGCGCTCCGCCGGCCCTGGCCGCTCGAGCGACGGCACCCATCATCGACACCCGCCCGCCGCCGCTGACCAGGCTGTGGCCGCGGGCCGCCAGCGCCGTCCCCAGCTCGGTCGCCAGGTCGACGTACCTCGGGTCGATCCCCTCGCTGGACGCGCAGTACACGCAGATGGCCGCCACGACCGCAGCATGTCAGCCGGTAGCCACCTGCACCTGGTCGACCACGAGGCACGCGGTCAGCGACCGCACCAGGTCGGGGACGTCGTCCTCGGCCAGCCGCACCGTGCCGACGCAGCGCTCGTGGTCCCAGATCGACAGGACGACGCGGCCGGCCTCGGGGTGCGAGCTGATCCGCAGCGCCCGGCCCGCGACGTCGCGACCGAGCATGACGCTGCCCCGCGCGGGCAACGGCGATACGGGCATGGCGCAGTGTGGCCCGCGGCGGCACCCGGCGTAAAGGGCCGGGACGAGTCAGGCCACCGGTCCGTTGGCGTCGACGATCACCTGCACGGCGTGGGCCGGGTCGTCGGTGACGGTCAGCAGGTCGAGGTCGCGCTGCCAGATCGTCCCCTCCTCCAGCGGCGCCGAGCCGAGCCAGTCGACCAGCCCGCGCCAGTACGCCGAGCCCAGCAGGACGATCGGGAACGAGGTGACCTTGTGGGTCTGCACCAGCGTCATCGCCTCGAACAGCTCGTCGAAGGTGCCGAAGCCGCCCGGCAGCACGATGAAACCCTCGGCGTACTTGACGAACATCGTCTTGCGGGCGAAGAAGTAGCGGAAGTTCACGCCCAGGTCGACGTACTCGTTCAGCCCCTGCTCGAACGGCAGCTCGATGCCCAGGCCCACCGACACCCCGCCGGCCTCGCACGCGCCCTTGTTCGCGGCCTCCATGACCCCCGGCCCCCCGCCGGTGATGGCGGCGTACCCGGCCTCCGCCAGCAGCCGGCCCACCTGGACGCCGAGCGCGTACGACGGGTGGTCGGGCCCGGTGCGCGCCGAGCCGAAGACGCTCACGGCCCGGCCGAGCTCGGCCAGCGCACCGAAGCCCTCGACGAACTCGCTCTGGATCCGCAGCACCCGCCACGGGTCGCTGTGCAGCCACTCGTGGTTGTTCGGCCCGTCCAGCAGTCGCTGGTCGGTGGTGCTGTCGGGCACCAGGTCGCCGCGCAGGGTGACCGGGCCCTTGAGCCGCTCGGGGGTGTGGCGGGTGCGGTGGGTCTGCGTCATGGCCCCATCCTCGCCGGTGCCGGAATCAGCTGGTCAACCAGGCGCGCAGCCGCTGCTCGCACTCGATGACCTGCGCGGCCGGCGTGTGCTCGGTGTCGCTGTGCGCGGTGAGCGGGTCACCAGGGCCGTAGTTGACCGCGGGCACCCCGAGCTCGCTGAAGCGGGCGACGTCGGTCCAGCCGTACTTGGGCTGCGGTGGGCGCCCGATCAGCGCCACGAACTGCTGGGCGGCGGGCCGGTCGAGCCCGGGGCGCGCACCGGCGGCGGCGTCGCTGACGGTCACCTCGTAGCCGGCGAACAGCTCGCGCAGGTGACGCTCGGCGTCCGCGACGCTCTTGCTGGGCGCGAACCGGTAGTTGACGGTCACCACGCAGCGGTCGGGGATCACGTTGCCGGCCACCCCGCCGCCGATGCGCACGGCGTTCAGGCTCTCGCGGAAGACCAGCCCCTCGACCTCGACGTCCTGCGTCTCGTACGCCGTCAGCCGGCCCAGCAGCACCGCCGCCTCGTGGATCGCGTTGCGCCCCATCCACGCCCGGGCCGAGTGGGCGGCCACCCCCCGGGTGGTCACCTCCAGCCGGATCGTGCCGTTGCAGCCGCCCTCGACCGCTGCGGACGTCGGCTCGAGCAGCACCGCGAACCCGGCGTCCAGCCATTCGGGGTGCAGCCGGGCGATGCGGCCCAGCCCGTTGCGCTCGGACTCGACCTCCTCGCCGTCGTAGAACACGTACGTCACGTCGCGGGTGGGGGCGGCGACCCCGGCCGCGAGCGCCAGCTGGACGGCGACCCCGCCCTTCATGTCGGCGGTCCCCCGCCCGTGCACGACCAGGTCCGCACCCTCGCCGGTCACCCGGGTCGGCAGGTTGGGCGACGCGGCCAGCGGGACGGTGTCGATGTGCCCGGCGAGCACGACCCGCTCGGCCCGGCCGAGGTGGGTGCGGGCGACCACGGCGTCGCCGTCCCGCAGCACCTCCAGGTGGGCCAGCGGCCGCAGCGCCGCCTCGATCGCGTCGGCGAGCGGGCCCTCGGCGCCGCTGACCGACTCGATGTCGCACAGCGCGCGGGTGAGGGTGACGACGTCCTGGCGCAGGTCGAGGCTGGGCATGCACCGACCCTAGGCTGAACCCATGACGGACCAGCGAACCGCATGGGCCCACGGGCTCGTCACCAGCACCGAGGACGGACAGGTGCTGGACGCCTGGTACCCCGACCCGCGGCTGGGTCCGGCGCCCGAGGCGGACGGCCCGTACGCCGTCCCGGCCGACCTGGCCTCGCTCGAGGGGATCGACCCGGCGCGCGGCGTCCGGCTGCGGGTGATGCGCACCGTCATCGACCTGGACGCCGCCCCCGCCGACCCTGCGGATGCCTACCTGCGGCTGCACCTGCTCTCGCACCGGCTGGTGGCACCGCACGGGCAGAACCTCGACGGGCTGTTCCGGGTGCTGGCGAACGTGGTCTGGACCAGCGTCGGGCCGTGCCCGGTCGAGGGGTTCGAAGCCACCCGGATGCGGCTGATGGCCGCGCACGGCCGGGTGCAGGTCTTCGGCGTCGACAAGTTCCCGCGGATGACCGACTACGTGGTTCCGACGGGTGTGCGGATCGCGGACGCCGACCGGGTGCGCCTCGGTGCCTACCTCGCGCCCGGCACGACGGTGATGCACGAGGGCTTCGTGAACTTCAACGCCGGCACCCTCGGCACCTCGATGGTCGAGGGCCGGGTCGTGGCCGGCGTGGTGGTCGGCGACGGGTCCGACATCGGCGGCGGGGCCTCGATCATGGGCACGCTGTCCGGCGGCGGCACGGCCGTCGTCTCGATCGGCCAGCGGTGCCTGCTCGGAGCCAACGCCGGGCTCGGCATCAGCCTCGGCGACGACTGTGTCGTCGAGGCGGGCCTGTACGTCACGGCCGGCACCAAGGTGACCGTCGCCGGCGGCCCGGACGCCGGCACCGTGGTCAAGGCGCGCGAGCTGTCCGGGCGCGACAACCTGCTGCTGCGCCGCAACTCCGTCACCGGTGCCGTCGAGGTGGTGGGCCGCCCGGGCACGACGGTCGAGCTCAACGCCGTCCTGCACGCCAACTGAGCGTGCGCCCGTCGCGCCGCCGGCTGCTGGTGCGCCGGGCCGTCGTGGCGCTGCTGGTGGTGGGGCTGGTCGTGGCGCTGGTCGTCGCGGTGCGCCGCGCGCTGCAGCCCGCCCCCGCCGTGGCCTGCGAGGCCACCGTCGCCGGCCGGACGGTGACGCTGACCCCCGAGCAGGCCGGCAACGCCGGCACCATCGCCGGGGTCGCCGTGCGCCGGGGGCTGCCGGCGCGGGCCATCACCATCGCCTTGGCCACCGCCCTGCAGGAGTCCAAGCTGGTCAACGTCCGCTACGGCGACCGCGACTCACTCGGCCTGTTCCAGCAGCGCCCCTCGCAGGGCTGGGGCACCAAGGCCCAGGTGCTCGACCCGGTGCACGCGGCCAGCG
>JACMOY010000044.1 GCA_014377795.1 Actinomycetota bacterium
GCCTGTGGATCAGCGGTGGGCAGCCGCACGGGTTGGAGCTGATGAACACCAAGCGCGTGGCGGCAACGTGGTCGTCCCTTCGCGGCGACGTCGTTCTCAATGTCCGGCCTCGTGATGGGGATGCCTACGACCTTGCGGGCGGGTCCCCGAGGCCGGTGAGACGCCCGGGCTGTGGGCCGCGAGGTCCCGGAGGAGGTCGGGATGCTGGTCAACGCAGCGGACCTCGTCGAGGTGGTGCGGGTCGAGGGCGAGGCTCACGGTCGTCCTGGCACCACCGTGCAGCTCATCTGCTTCGCCGGCTCGGGCGAGCCCGTAGCTGACGGCGTCGAGATCATTGAGGTCGCATGGTCGGATCGTGAGGGCTGGACCCCTTCGTCCCCGCCGTCCGCCTGGCGCTGGCGAGCGTGCCGGCCGCGGCGCACCGTCCGGACGAGCGCGGCGCCTCCGGTTAGCGTGGCCGCACCGCCACGAAGGAGCCCGATGCCCACCCTGCTCGCCGCCGAGCCGCCGTACGACGGCCCGCGCCTTCTCGGGTTCCTGGGTGCGCACGCGGTGCCGGGGGTCGAGCACTGGGACGGCACGACATTCACCCGGTCGCTGCGGACGCCGGACGGCGTAGTGGTCGTCTCGATGACGGCGGCCCAGGACGGCATCCTCGTCGATGGGACGCAGGAACCCGCTGTGCTGCAACGACTCCGGCACCTGATGGCCACCACCGCTTCGACAGCGGAAGCTGAGCGGCACCTCGCCGTGGACGTCGTGATCGGCGCGTCCGTGCTCGCGCGCCCCGGTCTGCACACGCCCGGCAGTGTCGACCACGGCGAGACGCTGGTGCGCACCGTCGTCGGCCAGCAGGTCTCCCTGAAAGGGGCGCGCGCCGCGCTCGGCAAGATCAGTGCCGTCCTGGGTGAGCCGCTGCGCAGGCCACGAGCCGGAGTCTCGACCACGTTCCCGACCATGGCGGCGCTGGCGGCGCACGACCCGATGCTGCTGCCGATGCCTCGGGCGCGGGCCCGCACCGTCGTGGCCTGCGCTGCAGCGGTCGTGGACGAGCGTGGCCTGCCGCCCCGCCAACGGTTGCTCGAGCTGCCTGGTGTCGGCCCGTGGACCGCCGACTACGTCGACCTACGCTGCCACCAGGACCCGGACGTCTTCCTCCCCACCGACCTGGCGGTGCGCCGGGTGCTCGAGCGCGCCGGCCACGACGGTGGCCCTCGCGCCGCTGCAGAGCGCGCGAGCGCCTGGGCACCGCACCGCAGCACCGCGCTGATGCACCTGTGGGCGACCTACCTCGAGCCGGACGCCGCTTCAGTGAGGGCCGCGATGGTCATGGGCCGGCCGAGCAAGAAGCCCTGAGCCATGTCGCACTGCATGTCCCGCAACGCTTCCAGCTGCTCGGACGTCTCGATGCCCTCGGCCACGACAGTGAGGTCGTGCGCGTGCGCGAGGTCGATGACGGCGCGCACGACGGCCTTCGCCCGGCGGTCGGTGCAGACGTTCGTCACGAACGACCGGTCGATCTTCATGAAGTCCAGGTCGAACCGGCTGAGGTAGCCCAGCGCGGAGTAGCCGGTGCCGAAGCCGTCCAGACCGATCTGGGCGCCGAGGTCACGCAGGCCGCGCAGGTGCGCCAGCAGCTGCGGGGTGGGCTCGGCGAGGCAGCCCTCGGTGATCTCGACGCGCAGTGCCCGCCCAGTGAGCCCGGCGTCGTCCAGCACGGCGGCAACGCGGTCGACCAGGCCGGGATTCTGCAGGCTGAGCGGGCTGAAGTTGGTGGCCAGACCCAGCCCCGCCGTCGACGGCTGGCCGAGCACCTGGCGCACCGCCTTGGCGAACACGGCCAGGTCGAGATCGACGATGAGACCGCTCTCTTCGGCCACCCCGACGAAGTCCGAGGGCGGGATCATCGTCCCGAGACTGTCCATCCGAGCCAGGGCCTCGCACGAGGTGATCCGGTCCTGCGAGGCGTGCGCGCCGAGGGTGATGACCGGCTGGTAGAGCGGGAAGACGCTGCCGGCGCCGAGGGCGGCACGCAGGCGGCCCTCCATGTCCAGCCGGCTGAGCACCTGCGAGCGCAGCACCTCGTCGAAGTGCACGACCCGGCCACCGCCGCCGGACTGGCCGAACGAGACCGCGATCTCGGCCTGGCGGAACAGCTCGCTGGTCGAGTGGGCGACGCTGCGCATCGACAGCGCGCTGCCGACCGAGACGGTGACGTGCACCTCCTCGTCGACGCCGGTCAGCTGGTAGGGGCGGCTGAGCTCGGTGAAGGCGAGCTCGGCGAGCTCGCTCGCCTGGGTCGCGGTCGCCCGCTCGAGCACCAGCGCGAACTGGTCGGCACCGAGCCGGCCGGGCGTGCGGTGCGACCCGCCGAGCCGAGCCAGCCGACGTCCGATCTCGATCAGCAGCAGGTCGCCGGCCGAGGGGCCGAAGCGGTCGTTGACGTGGCTGAACCGGTCGATGTCGAGCACCACCAGGCCGACCTCGAGCGGCTTGGGGCACTCGACGAGAGCCGTCCCGATCCGCTCGAGCACCTGGGCGCGGTTGGCCAGCTCGGTCAGCGAGTCGGTCATGGCCAGCCGCCGGACGGCGGCCTCGGCCTCCCGCCGCGCGGTGACCTCCTGCGTGGTGCCCCACAGCTCGGTGACCTGACCGCCGGAGTCGACGACCGACTCGGCCCACAGGTGCCAGTGCCGCCAGCCGTCCTCCCAGCGGTAGCGCAGGTCGACCTCGCCGTGGCGCAGGTGGCCGGTGAGCAGCGCCTGCAGCATGGCGTCGTGCCCCTGGCGGTCGTCGGGGTGGATGCCGTCGAGGTAGTCGCCCATGCCCTTGGACTCACCGCTGATGCCGATGCCGCGGCCGGCGCCGTCCAGCCACTCGACGGCGCCGCTGCTGGTGTTCCAGCGCCACATCGGCAGCCGGGCCATCCGCTGGGCGACGCTCAGCTGGTGGTCGCGGTCGCGCAGGGCGGCGACGGTGCCGTCGTCCGCGTTGGGCTGGGTGATCACCACGACGATGCCGTCGACCATGGCGCACGCGGGGTCCGCGGCGGCGGCCGACAGTCGGGTGCGCACCGGCGTCATCCGGACGTCGACCCAGACGGTGGCGGCGCCGTCCTGGCGGACGCCGACCAGCTTGTGCATGATCGCGATGCCCTTGGTCAGGCACGCGCGCAGAGGGTTCTCTTCGGCATCGAGCGGGCGCCCGTCCGAGCCGATGGTGGCGTCGAAGACGTCGACCGCGTCACGGCCGCGCAGGTCGTCGGGGTGGGACTCGCCCAGCAGCCGCGCAGCGACGGGGTTGGCCTGCACCACGTGACCGGTGGGGTCGAGCAGCAGCAGCCCCTCGGCGAGCGACTCGACGACCTCGTCGGGCATGGCCAGGGCGCGGTCGGTGCGGGCGCGGGCCCGGCGCACGGCTGCTGCGCTCGCTGGACGATGGTGGATCGACGTCACGGCTCACTATCGGCAGACCCAGCCGACCCTGAAGGGGTAGGTGGCGAGGTCAGGGTCGAAGGGCGGTGAGGAACCGCGCGGCCACGGGCCCGGCGACGGTGCCGCCGCTGCGTCCGGTGTCGACGAACACGGTGAAGGCGACATCGCCCTGCCAGCCGGTGATCCAGGCGTGCGTCGCCGGTGGTGAGGCGGTCCCGAACTCGGCGGTGCCCGTCTTGGCGCTGACCGGCGGGCCCGGCACCGCAGCCAGGGCGTCGCCGGTGCCACTGGTCACGACGCTGCGCATCAGCGAGCGCAGGGTGGTGGCCGCGGAAGCATCCAGCGGCGCCGGTGCCGGCGCCACCCCCACTGCGGGGTCGACGACGAGGGTGGGTGCGACGTAGCTGCCCCGCGCCACGCTCGCTGTCGCCACGGTCATCGCCAGGGGCGAGACCAGGGTGCGGCCCTGGCCGAAGGTGGCCGCGGCGCGGTCGAGCGCCGACGTGGTGCGGGGCACGCTGCCCGAGAAGGCCGGCGCGCCGAGCGTCCACGGGGTGCCGATGCCGAGGCTCGCGGCCGCGCCGGTCAGGTCGTCGTCGCCGAGCCGGCTCGACAGGCCGACGAACGCGGTGTTGCACGACGTGGCGAAGTCGGTGCTGAACGGCACCGGGCCGAGCTGCTCGCTCTCGTAGTTGCGAAAGGCCCGCCCCTCGACCGTCGCGGTGGGTGGGCACGCGACGATGTCGGACGGCGCCAACCCCCTCTGCAACAGAACGAGCGTGCTGACCACCTTGAACATCGACCCCGGGGGGTACTGCCCGAGCATCGCCCGGTTGAGCCCCGACGACGGCGAGCTGGCCACCGCGAGCACCGCGCCGGTGCGCACGTCGACCGCCGTCAGCGCGGCCTCGACGGGCGAGCCCGCCAGTGTGGCGTCGGCTGCCTGCTGCACCGTCGGGTCGATCGTCAGGTTCAGCGACTGCCCCGGGACGGCGTCGGTGCTGAACAGCGGCGCCGCAGCGGTACCGGACGCCGGCACCTCACTCACGCTCACACCCGCGACGCCGCCGAGACGCTCCTCGTACTGGCGCTGCAGCCCCGAGGTGCCGGCGACGTCGCCTGCGACGAAGCGGCCCTTGCCGGCGGTGACCTGCTCGGCGGTGACCGGCCCGACCGACCCGAGCAGCGCGCGGGCGAAGTCGCGGGTCGGCGCCAGCGCCTGGGTGCGTTCACGGAAGACGACGCCGGGCAGCGGCTTCAGCTTGTTGCTCAGTGGGTCGTAGTCACTGCGGCGCAACGTGATGACGTCGACGAACGAGTCCTTGCCCGCGGCAGTGATCCGTTTCGTCAGCCGCGCGGCGTCGACGTCCAGCAGGCCCGCCAGCGTGCTGGCGAGCGCGGCCGCCGATCCCTTGAGCCGCGAGGGTTGCACCCCGACGTCGACGACGGGGCGCTCGCTGACCAGCGGCACCCCGCCGGCACCCAGCACCTGACCGCGCGCGGCCGGCACGCGCTGCAGCCGCAGGGTCGACGTCGCCGCGACGGGGGCGAAGATGCTGCGGCCCGCCGCCGCGGTCGCCTGGACGGCCCACCGGTCACCGGACCGCAGCACCCGCAGCGGAACGTCGTACGACCAGGTGGCCCCGCCCGGCAGGGCCCAGCGCACGCCGACCGACCCGGTTGCGGCGTCGCGCTCGCGCGTGAGCCCGCGCACGCTGACCGTGGGGCGCGCGCCGGCCAGCCCCCTGGTCAGTGCGGCGTACGACTGCTGGACGGCGTCCGGCGCACCCGACGCGTACGGCACCGAGCCCGGTGAACCGCTCTGCCACGCGGCAGCGAAGGCGGTGGCGGCCGACCGTGCGTCGCGATCAGCCTGTGCCGCAGCGCGATCACGCGACACCAGCACCGCGGCGACGGCAGCCGCGCCCAGGACGAGGACCGCGAGGACGGCGGCGACGACCCGTCCCGCACGGCGCGGTCGGGCGGGCGAGGACGATCGGGACATGTCGGTCACTCTGCCATGAGGTCAGCGGCGGATCCGCAGCGTGAGTCGGTGTGGGCAAACCCTCGTCAGCCGCGACCCTGCATGGCAGAGTCACCCCATGCAGAGCTCCATGCAGGACGTCCCCCTGCTCATCTCCCAGATCCTCGAGTACGGCACCACGGTGCACGCGGCCTCCGAGGTGGTCACCTGGACGGCCGACGGCCCCCGCCGCTCGACGTACGGCGAGATGGGACGTGACTGCAAGCGGCTCGCGAACGCGCTGCGATCACTGGGCGTCGACGGCGACCAGCGGGTGGCGACGTTCATGTGGAACAACGAGGAGCACCTCGAGCTGTACCTCACCGTGCCCGCGATGGGCGCGGTCCTGCACGCCCTGAACATCCGGCTGTTCCCCGAGCAGCTGATCTACGTTGCCAACCACGCGCAGGACGAGGTCGTCGTCGTCGACAGCTCGCTGGCCGCGCCGTTCGCGAAGCTGCTGCCGCACCTGACGTCGGTGCGTCACGTCGTCGTCAACGGCGCGGTGCCGGACGACGTCCGCGCGGCCCTGGCAGCGGACGGCCGCGAGGTGCACGACTACCGCGAGCTGCTGGACGCGCAGTCCGAGGAGTTCACCTGGCCCCAGCTGGACGAGACCACCGCGTCGTCCATGTGCTACACCAGCGGCACGACGGGCAACCCCAAAGGCGTCGTCTACAGCCACCGCTCGAACTACCTGCACGCCATGCAGCTGTGCATGCCCAGCGGGCTGGGGGTGCGCCAGGGGGACCGGCTGCTGGCCGTCGTCCCGATGTTCCACGCCAACGCCTGGGGCATGCCGTACGGCTCGCTGCTGGCCGGTGCGACCCTGGTGATGCCGGACAGGTTCCTGCAGGCCGAGCCGCTGGCGACGATGATCGCGGCCGAGCACTGCACCGGCGGTGCCGCCGTCCCGACGATCTGGACCGACCTGCTGCGCCACCTGGACGAGCACCCCGAGGTCGACACCACGAGCATGCGCGAGGTGATCGTGGGCGGGTCGGCCTGCCCGCCGTCACTGATGCGCGCGTTCGAGGAGCGGCACGACATCAGGGTGCTGCACGCGTGGGGCATGACCGAGATGTCGCCGCTGGGAACGATCGCCGTGCCCCCAGCGGGACTCGCCGGCGAGCAGGCGTGGTCCTACCGCGAGACCCAGGGCCGGCTCTCGGCGCTGGTGCAGGCCCGCCTGGTGGGGCCGGACGGCAGCGTCATGGCGTGGGACGGCGAGGCCGTCGGCGAGCTCGAGGTGAAGGGTCCGTGGATCACCGGGTCGTACTACCTCGACGACGACCCCGAGAAGTTCGACTCCGGCTGGTTGCGCACCGGCGACGTCGGAACCCTGACGCCGGACGGGTTCCTGCGGCTGACCGACCGGGCCAAGGACGTCATCAAGTCCGGCGGCGAGTGGATCTCGTCGGTCGACCTCGAGAACGCGCTGATGGGCCACCCGAAGGTCAAGGAGGCCAGCGTCGTCGGCGTCCCGGACGACCGCTGGGGCGAGCGACCGCTCGCGGCCATCGTCGTCCTCGAGGGTCAGGAGCTCACCGTCGAGGAGCTGCGCACCTACCTCGCCGACCACGTCGCCAAGTGGCAGGTGCCCGAGCGGTGGGCGTTCGTCGACGAGGTACCCAAGACCAGCGTCGGCAAGTTCGACAAGAAGGTGATCCGCCGCTCGTACGCCGAGGGCAAGCTCGAGGTCACCGCGGGGTAGCCGCGGTCGACCTCAGCAGACCGCTTTCGCGTCCTGGGCCGTGGCGAGGTCGGGCTTGGGCCTGGCGGTCGCCGTCGCGCCCGGAGTGGGCGTGCTCGCCACCTTGGGCGTGATCGCGGTGGCGACCAGCCGCCGGATCTTGGCGAAGTCGGGGTCGGTGACGTCGACGACCTTGTTGGTGGTCGGCAGGCTGCGGATCTTGCCCCGCTGGATGCGCTCCACGAGCGTCACCCAGGCCGCGAGGTCCTGCTGGCGGATGCCGGACTGGATGTTGTTCTTGGCGACCTTGGCCAGGGCGGGGTAGCGGGCGAGCAGCTGCACCGGGTTGGCCTGGTCGAGCAGGGCGCTGACCATGCAGCGCTGGCGACCCATCCGGTCGTAGTCGTCCGAGCCCTCGCGCGAGCGGGAGAACCACAGCGCGTGGTAGCCGTCCAGGTGCTGGCGGCCGGGCTCGATGTAGCCGTAGATCGGCAGTGCGTTGCCGGTCGCCTGGTTGTGACCACCGCCGATCGGGATGCGGCGCGGGACGTTGATGTCGACCCCGCCCATGGCGTCGACCAGGGCCTGGAAGCCGGACAGGTCGATGATCGTGTAGGTGTCGATCTTCAGGCCGAGCACTTCGCCGATGACGTCGCGGGTGGCGGTCAGGCCCGGGTTGGGGTCGCCGGGGAACAGGTCGCGGTGCGTGGTGGCAGCCTGCTCCCACACGGCGTTCAGCAGGCACACCGACCCGCAGTCGAACCCGTTGGGCCACACCTTCGACAGCGGGTCGGACGCCGGGAACGGCACCCGCTCGAGGTTGCGCGGCAGGCCGAACAGCACGGCGTCGCCGGTGTGGGTGTCGATGCTCGCGACGATCATCGAGTCGGTGCGCACCCCGGTGCGGTCGCGGCCGGCGTCCGATCCGAGCAGCAGCATGTTGACCCGGGGGACTCCGGCCCACGGGTCGGCCTTGCCCTGCACCGGGACGGCGCCACCGGCCACTGCGGTGCCGCTCGTGGTGCCGGTGGTGAACAGCGAGGTGACCACGTCGCGCTGGATCAGGGCGTAGCGCACCCCGACGCTGCTGGGGGCGGCGATCGCGGTGCACAGCGCGGCGACCAGTGCGACCCCCAGCGCCCGTGGGGCGACCGAGGGGCGCTCGGGGCGGGCGGTCCACGCGGTCGCGAGCACCGTGACGCACCACGCGGCGGCGACCACGGCGATGGTGACGCCTGCCACGAGCAGGGTGCGCGGCTGCACCGACGCGGTCAGCACCCGTGCCACGACGTCGCCGCGCAGGGCCAGCAACCCGGCACCGGCGA
>JACMOY010000361.1 GCA_014377795.1 Actinomycetota bacterium
CGGTGGTGTCGTGAACGCAGCAGAGCGCATCCGGGCTCAGGTCGAGGAGGCCCTCGCGGGGCCATCGGGTCAGGCCCCGGGTGGCCCCGAGAACTCCGCCGACCGACTGTGCTGGGCCTGCGTCGCCCTGCTTGCGGTCGACGGGGCCGCCATCTCGGTCGTCCACGACGGCCAGTCCCGCGGCACCTTCGGGTCCAGCGGACCGCTGTCGCGGACCCTCGACGAGTTCCAGTTGTGCTCGCGCGTACCGCCGCAGCCAGGTCGAGCAGCGGGAGCGCGGCGAGCCGGGCCGTCAGCCGGCGGACGTCCGGGTGAGGGTGGCCGAGCCGAGCACCCGGGTGCCGTCGTACAGCACCACCGCCTGACCGGCGGCCACGCCGCGCACCGGCTGATCCAGGCGCACCTCGACCTGCCCGTCCCCGAGGTCGACGACCCGGGCCGGCACGGGGACGGCGTGCGCGCGCACCTGGGCGAGCACCGACGTGGGGCCGGTCGGCGGGGCGGCGCACCAGCGGGCCCGGTCGCCCCACAGCACCCGCACGTCCAGCGCCTGCGCCGGGCCGACCACGACGGTGCGTGAGACCGGCTCGATGTCCAGGACGTACCGGGGTCGCCCGTCGGGCGCGGGCCGGGCGATCCGTAGGCCCTTGCGCTGGCCGACGGTGAAGCCGTAGGTGCCGCCGTGGCTGCCGACGAGCTCGCCGTCCTGGTCGCGGATCTGCCCGGGGCGCGGGCCGAGCCGCTGCTCGAGCCACCCGCGGGTGTCGCCGTCGGCGATGAAGCAGACGTCGTAGCTGTCCGGCTTGTCGGCGACCGCGAGCCCACGGGCCCGGGCCTCGGCGCGGACGTCGGACTTGACCGCGTCGCCGAGGGGGAACAGCGCCCGGGCCAGCTGGTCGGGCGTCAACACGCCGAGGACGTAGGACTGGTCCTTGTCCGGGTCGGCCGCGCGGTGCAGCCGGGGGCCGTCCGGCGTCGCCTCGAGGCGGGCGTAGTGGCCGGTGGCCAGCGCGTCGAACCCCAGCGCGACCGCCCGGTCCAGCAGGGCGGTGAACTTGACCCGCTCGTTGCAGCGCAGGCACGGGTTGGGCGTGCGGCCCGCCTCGTACTCGGTCACGAAGTCGTCGACGACGTCCTCGCGGAATTGCTGCGACAGGTCCCAGACGTAGAACGGGATGCCCAGGACGTCGGCGGCGCGGCGCGCGTCGTGGGCGTCCTCGGCGGTGCAGCAGCCGCGGGCGCCGGTGCGCAGGGTGGCCGGCTGGGCCGAGAGCGCCAGGTGCACCCCCACCACGTCGTGGCCGGCGTCGACCACCCGCGCCGCGGCGACGGCGCTGTCGACGCCGCCGCTCATCGCCGCGAGCACCCTCACGGCGCTCAGCCGGTCCGGCTGGCGACGCCCGCGCCGCGCGCCCGGGCGACGGCCGCGGGCAGGACGGCGAGCGCGGCGTCGACGTCCGCGCGGGTCGTGGTGTGGCCCAGCGACAGGCGCAACGAGCCGCGCAGCTCGGGGTCGGGCACCCCCATCGCGAGCAGCACGTGGCTGGGCTGCGGCACCCCCGCCTGGCACGCCGACCCGGTCGAGCACTCGACTCCCTGGGCGTCGAGCAGGTACAGCAGCGAGTCGCCCTCGCAGCCGGTGAACCCCAGGTTGGCGTTGCCGGGCAGCCGCCCGCCCGGCGTCGGGTCACCGTGCAGGACGACGTCCGGCACCTGCTCGCGGACGCCGTCGACCAGGGCGTCCCGCAGCCGGGTCACCCGCTGGGCCTTGGCGTCCAGGTCGGTCACGGCGACGTCGGTGGCGACCGCGAAGCCGCGGACTGCGGGGCCGTCCAGGGTGCCGCTGCGCACCTGGCGCTCCTGACCGCCCCCGTGCAGCAGCGGCGTCAGCGCCGCCCCGCGGACGGCGACCAGCGCCCCCACACCGAGCGGACCGCCGAGCTTGTGGGCGGAGAACGTCAGCAGGTCCACCCCGCAGGCGGCGAAGTCGACGGGCACCTGACCGACGGCCTGCACC
>JACMOY010000362.1 GCA_014377795.1 Actinomycetota bacterium
ATGACCCCGATCGCGTTCGCCACCGACACCTGCCGTTGGTTCCAGCCGGACTCCTGGTAGCCCACGGCGAGCGCGAGAGCCGGGTCGACGCCGTACCGCCGGGCGGGCTGCGCGATGGGCTGTCGGGTAGTGGCGCGGCTGGGCACCGCGCTGCTCGCCAGCCGGTGCCGGTTGCTGGCGGCCGCGCTGACGATCGTGGCCGCGTACGTGCGGCCGGCGAAGGTGTTCGCGGTCGCCGCGAACACCGACCGGGTGGGCACGCGCAGGACCTGTCCCGGCTGGATCCGGCTGGTGAGCGTCAGGTGGTTGGCCTTGAGGATCGCGGCGACGGTCGAGCGGCTGCGCACCGCGATGGCGCTCACGGTGTCGCCGCGGCGGACGCGGTAGCCGGTCACCCGCAGGCCGGCCGCGGCCGCTGTGGACCTACGGGCGTGCGACGCGACCACCTTCAGTGGCAGCGCGAGGTGCTGGCCGACGTAGATCTGCGCGTACCGGTTGAGGTGGTTGGTGCGGCGGATGGTCGCCTCGGGGACGGCGAACCGGCTCGAGATGTCGCCGACGGTGTCACCGCTGCGCACCGTGTACCTCGCGAGGCGAACGCGGGGGGCCCGCGCCCGCGCCGGGGCGGCCTGCGGCACCCGGATGCGCGCCCCGGCCCGGACCAGGTGCCCGCCGGCGCTGAGGTGGTTCGCGCGCACCAGCGTGCGGACGTCGGTGCGGTGGCTCGCCGCGATGGCGGTGAGCGTGTCGCCCGTGCGCACGGTGTAGTCGGCCCAGCCCCGGCTCGCGGCCGCGAGCAGCATCGGGGCGGACGAGACGATCGCAGCGGTCAGGACGGGCATGCGCGCTCCCCGGTGTGGCGGATGTGACGGATGTTACTGAAGGGGAAAGTACACGGTTTCCGTCGTCCATGTGGACTTACACCGATGTAATTCGTCGTTCTGGGTGACGTTTCGTGCGTGTCGATCGAACGTGGCAGGCTAGAGGCGTGACGGACCTGGACCAGCTCGTGGACGACTGGCTGACCCTTCCCGACATCGCCGAGCGGCTGGACCTCAAGGTCACCCTCGTGCGCCGGATGCTGCAGGAGGGCCAGCTGCTCGCGGTGCGCCGCGGCGAGCGCAACACCCTCAGCGTGCCGGCCCGGCTGCTGGGCCCGCAGGGTCCGCTGCCCGAGCTGCCCGGCACTCTCACCGTGCTCGCCGACGCCGGCTACGAGGGCGAGGACGCGCTGCGCTGGTTGTTCACCCCGGACGAGACGATCACCGGGGGCAGTCCCGTGGGCGCGCTCCTCGCCGGTCACAAGACCGAGGTGCGCCGCCGGGCCCAGGCGCTGGCGATCTGACCCGGTGCGTCACCTCGCGTACGTCGGGATGCTGGCGTTCTGCGTCGTCGGCACCCTGCCGCTCGAGCTGGTGCTGCGCCTGGGTGTCTACCGGCGGGTGCGGCGCCTGGCGCTGACCATCGCGCCGGTGCTCGCCGTCTTCGTCGCCTGGGACCTGTACGCCATCGCCAGCGACCACTGGCAGTTCGACCCCGCGCAGACCCTGGGCGTGGTGCTGCCCGGTGGGTTGCCGCTGGACGAGCTGGCCTTCTTCGTCGTCGTGCCGATCGCAGCCGTGCTGACGCTCGAGGCGGTGCGCGCGGTTCGAGGGTGGTCGATCGGCGACGAGCCGTCGTGACCTACACCCAGCTGTGCCTGCTCGCGGTGCCCGCCAGCCTGCTGCTCGACCTCGCGCTGCTGCGGACGAACCTGGTGCGGCGCAAGGCGTTCTGGGCGTCGTACGCCATCATCGTCGTTTTCCAGCTGGTGACGAACGGCTGGCTGACCGGGCGCCGCATCGTCACCTACAGCGCGGACGCGGTGATCGGGGGGACCCAGCCGCAGCTGCTCGGTGCCGGCCGGCTGTTCTACGCCCCGGTCGAGGACCTCGCGTTCGGCTTCGCGCTGGTGCTGCAGACGCTGTCGTGGTGGGTGTTCTGGGGCCGACGCGGGGTGCAGGTCAGGTCGTCCGCCACCGAGCCGACTCACGCCGCGCCGACACCGCCCTGACCAGTGCGGGCCCGGCGACGGCCGCTCGGCGGCGGTTCGGCACGCTGACCCTGGCCCGCAGCACCTGGTAGTCGGCCCGCTCGACCTCGGCCAGGATCCCGCCGTACAGCGCGATCGCCGTCTGCAGGCAGGGCCGGCCCTCGGGGCGCACCATCGGCACCCCCTGGCCGGCGACGGCGTACAGCGCCCGGGTGCGGGCGATCTCGAAGGCGAGCAGCTCGCGGATCGCCGGGGTCACGACGCCGAGGCGCAGGTCGGCCTCGGTGACGCCGAAGCGCGCCAGGTCCTCCTGCGGCAGGTAGACCCGGCCGCGCTGCAGGTCCTCGCCGACGTCCCGGATGAAGTTCGACATCTGGAACGCCTCACCGAGGGCGACGGCCCGGTCGTGCGCGTCCGGCGTCAGGACACCGAGCACGGGCAGCATCATCAGGCCGATGACGCTGGCCGAGCCCCACATGTAGGCGCGCAGGTCGTCGTAGGTGGCGTAGTGGGTGGTGTCGATGTCCATCCGCATCGCGGCCAGGAAGTCGACGAAGAGCTGGTGGTCGATGCCGAGCGTGCGGGCGGTGTGGCCCGCTGCCTTGATCACCGGGTCGGTCGACTCGCCCCGGTCGAGGTCGGCCAGGGCGGCGTCACCCCAGGCGATCAGCCCGGCCGGGTCGGGGTCGGTCAGCGAGTCGACGAACTCGTCTGCCCAGCGGCTGAAGGCGTACAGCGCGTAGACGTGCGGACGCCGCTCCGGGGGCAGCATCAGGGCCGACAGGTAGTAGGTCTTGCCGTGGTCGGCGTTGACCAGCCGGCACACCTCGTACGCGCGCCGCATCGCGGGGTCGGTGATCCCCGCGGCATCCAGGGCGCGCCCGTGGGGGCGTTGTCGCAGGCGCTCGGTGATCCTCACGCCGGTGATTGTGCCCGGCGTGACGGCCGGCGGGTGCCGCGGGGCGCCCGTGCGCGACTCCCTGCGGTCAGCGCCAGGCGCGCGAACGGTAGGACGGGTCGCGGCCCAGGACGCGTTCGGCCGCCAGCCGGCCCGACACCAGCACCATCGGCACCCCGACGCCGGGCTGGGTGCCCGACCCGGTGAACACGATGTTCTCGCCCCACAGGTTGCCGGGGCGGAACGGCCCGGTCTGGCCGAAGGAGTGCGCCGCTGCGAACGGCGCACCGCGCTCCATGCCGCGCCGGGCCCAGTCCAGGGGCGTCGTGACGTTCTCGACCTCCATCGCGTCGGTGAACCCGTCGTACCCGCGCGCCTCCAGGGTGCGCAGCACGTGCTCGCGGTACGCCGGGCCGACCCGGTTCCAGTCGACGTCGCCGTCCAGGTTGGGCGTCGGGAACAGCACGTAGTAGATCTGCCGCCCGTCGGGCGCCAGCGAGGGGTCGCTGCGGGTGGGGTTGGTGACCAGCACCGAGGGGTCGCTCATCAGGCGCCCGCCGATCAGCTCGTCGAAGATCCCGCGCCAGCTCTCGCCGAAGTGGATGTTGTGGTGCGCGACGTGGTCGTAGGACTTGGTCGAGCCAGCCAGCAGCAGGTAGCAGGACGGCGAGTACTTCAGCCGCCGCACCGACCACGGGGTGCTGCCCAGCAGCTCGCGGTGCGCTACCGGCAGGTCGGGGTTCAGCACCACGACGTCGCACGGGATGCGCTCGCCGTCCGCGGTGTGCACGGCGACCGCGCGGTCACCACGCCGCTCGACCCGGGTGACCTCGGTCGAGTACCGGACGTCGACGCCGTGCTTCTCGGCGGCCGCGGCCATCGCCTGCGGCACCTTGTGCATGCCGCCCTTGGGGAAGAACACCCCCGCGACCGAGTCCATGTAGGCGATGACCGCGTAGATGGCCAGCGCGTCGTACGGCGAGAGGCCGGCGTACATCGCCTGGAAGCTGAACAGCTTCTGGGTGCGCGGGTCCTTGAGGTACTGCTCGACCTTCGGCGCGAGCTTGCGGAACCCGCCGATCGCGGCCAGCCGCGCCAGGTTCGGGGTCAGCAGGTCCAGCGGCGAGTCGATGTTGCGGTCGATGAAGTCGCGCATCTCGTACTTGTAGAGCTTGGACACGAAGTCCACGTACCGCTCATACCCCGCGGCCTCGGCCGGCCCGCAGACCTGGCGGATCTCCTGGGTCATCGCTGCCGGGTCGGCGTGCACGTCCAGGACGGAGCCGTCGGGGTGGAAGCTGCGGTAGAGCGGGTTGACCGGCACCAGGTCGAGCCAGTCGCTCATCTGCTCGCCGAGGGAGTCGAAGCAGTCGGCGATCAGGTCGGGCATCGTCAGGACGGTGGGCCCGGGGTCGAAGCGGTAGCTGCCGCTGCCGTCCGGGGCCGCGATCTCGACCAGCCCAGCGCGTCCGCCGGGGACGGCCTCGCGCTCGAGCAGGGTGACCTTGCGGCCAGCCCCAGCCAGGCGCATGGCCGCCGAGAGACCGGCGAGCCCGGCACCGACGACCACCACGTGGTCGGACGGGCCTTCGGTGGTGCGGGGGGCTCCGGGACGTCGTCCGAGGAGCCGGGTTGCTCGGGTGCTCATGCGTGCCTCGCTGTCGCTGCGTGGATGAGATCGGCCAGGACGCCGCGAGCGGGCTCGGCGACGTCGGAGTGCGCGAGGGCGTCCCGCGACTGGGCGACCAGGTCGGTGATCAGGCCCTCGACCGCGGCCAGGGCGCCGGTGTCAGTGATGACCTGGCGGAGCATCGCGACGCCGTCGGCCCGCAGGTGCGGGTCACCGAGGTGCTGACCCACGGAGGCGGCCTGGGCGGGCGAGGCGGCCTCCAGCGCCAGCGCGACGAGCACGGTGCGCTTGCCCTCGCGCAGGTCGTCGCCGGCCGGCTTGCCGGTCTCGGCCGGGTCGCCGAAGACCCCCAGCACGTCGTCGCGCAGCTGGAAGGCCTCACCGAGCGGCAGCCCGAACGCCGAGTAGGCGGCGAGCAGGTCCGGACTCGCTCCGGCCAGGGCGCCGCCGATGAGCAGCGGGTGCTCGATCGTGTACTTGGCGCTCTTGAAGTGGATGACGCGGCGGGCGCGCTCGGCGGTGCCGCCGCCGTCCGCCTCGGTCAGCACCTGCTCCAGGACGTCGAGGTACTGCCCGCCCATCAGCTGGGTGCGCATCAGGTCGTACACGTCCCGGCCGCGGGCCAGGGTGTCGGGCGGGAGGCCACTGCGAGAGAACATCTCGTCGCTCCACGACAGGCAGAGGTCGCCGGCGAGGATCGCCGCGCTGGTGCCGAAGCGCTCGCCGTCACCGGTCCAGCCGTTGCCGCGGTGCAGGTTCGCCATCCGACGGTGGGTCGCGGGCAGGCCGCGACGGGTGTCGCTGCCGTCCATGACGTCGTCGTGCAGCAGTGCGGCGGCCTGGAACAGCTCGAGCGCCGCGGCCGCGTTGACGATGGACTCGTCGTCGGGTGCTCCGGCACCGCGCCAACCCCAGTAGCAGAACGCCGGACGCAGTCGCTTGCCGCCGCGCAACAGGTCGGTGATGCACTCGAGGAGCGGGCCGAGGTCAGGGCCGACGTCCTCGAGTCGGCGCGCCTGCATGCTGAGGTGGTCGTTCAGCGCCTTCTGCACGCGCGTGCGCAGCTCTTCGGCGTCGAGCGGGTTGCTCACGCGTCCTCCTTGGTCGGTGCCCGCAGCCTAATCCGCGCCACCGACAGCGGGCGTCGGCGTGCCTGCGCCTGGCGCGGTTACGCTGGGTGGCATGGCTCACGGTCTGCCGTCCACGCGCCCGGGACGCCCCGCGTCGGTGCACGAGAGCCTGCGCGACCTGTTGTCGGCGGGGGGGCGGTCGTTCTCGTTCGAGTTCTTCCCGCCCAAGGACGACGCCGGTGAGGCCGCGCTGTGGACGGCGGTGCGCCGGCTCGAGCGGCTGCGTCCCACGTTCGTGTCGGTCACCTACGGGGCGGGCGGCTCGACGCGCGACCGCACCGTCCGCATCACCCAGCGGATCGCCGCCGAGACCACGCTGACGCCGGTGGCGCACCTGACCTGCGTGTCGGCGTCCGTGGCGGACCTGCGCAAGGTGATCGGTCAGTACGCCGACGCCGGGGTCCGCAACGTGCTGGCCCTGCGCGGCGACCCGTCCTCGGGGCCGGACGCGCAGTGGTCGCCGCACCCGGACGGACTCACCCACGCCGACGAGCTGGTCGGGCTGCTGCGCTCGATGGGCTCGTTCTGCGTCGGCGTCGCCGCGTTCCCCGACAAGCACCCCGAGTCACCGGACCTCGACCATGACGCCGAGGTGCTGGTGGCCAAGGCCCGGGCGGGCGCGGAGTTCGCGGTGACCCAGCTGTTCCTGGACGCCGCCGCGTACACCGCCCTGGTGTCGCGGGTCAGGGCGCGCGGCTGCGACCTGCCGATCATCCCCGGCATCATGCCGATCACCAGCCTGGCGCAGCTTCGCCGGTTCGCGGCATTGTCCGGAGTCGCCGTACCGCAACGCATCGAGCAGCGACTGACGGCGCTCGGTGACGACCCGGCCGCGGTGCGCGCCGAGGGGCTGGCCATCGCCATCGAGCTGTGCCGCGAGCTGCTCGACGCCGACGCGCCGGGTCTGCACTTCTACACGCTCAACAGGTCGACCGCGACGCTCGAGATCTACGAGGCGCTCGGGATCGACGCCGCGGTGTGAGTGGGCTGCCCGACCGCGAGGGCTACTTCGACCGGTGGTCGGGTCTGCACGGCGGCGTCGACCCGCGGGCGTCGTGGGTGGTGCGTTTCTGGCTCGGGCTGACGTACACGGTGGCGCGACCGTTGGCGCGGCGTGGGGTGGCTCCCGACCTACTGACGGTGCTGGGGCTGCTGGTCTCGCTCACCGTCGTGCCGCTCGCCTGGGCCGGTGGACGTTGGCCCCTGCTGGCCGTCCCCGTGGTCGTGGTCAGCGGACTGCTCGACAACGTCGACGGAGCGGTCGCCGTGCTGACCGACCGGGCGACCCGCTGGGGTGCGGTGCTCGACTCGGTGGCCGACCGGGTCAGTGACGTCGCCTACGTGGTGGCAATGCTGGCCCTCGGTGGATTCGGCGACAGTGCGGTCGTCGTGTGGTGCGCGGCGGCCGCGGCGGGGCTGGTCTTGTTGCAGGAGTATGCACGTGCTCGCGCCACCGCCGGCGGGATGGACGACGTGGGCGTCGTGACCATCTCCGAACGCCCCACCCGGGTGATCGGGGCGGCGATGTTCTGTCTCGCAGCCGGTCTCTACCCCGCGGCAGCAGGCGCCTGGGGTGCTGCCGGGCTCGTGTTCGGTGCCCTCGCGGGGGTCGTCGGCACCACCCAGCTGCTGCTCGTCGTCCGGCACCGACTGCGCTGACCGTTCAGGCTCGGCCGATCTGCTGGGCCACGATGGCTGCGCTCAGCCCGACCAGCGGGAGCCCGCCACCGGGGTGCGACGAGCCACCCACCAGGAACAGGCCAGGCACCGGTGAGCGGTTCGCCGGTCGCACGAACGCCGCGCGCGCTCCGTTGCTCGACGTGCCGTAGATCGAGCCGCCGACGCTGCGGGTGTCGCGCTCGAGGTCAGCCGGGGTGCGCAGCTCGCGCCAGAGCACCCGGTCGCGGACGTCGAGCCCCCTGGACGCCATCACCTCGAGGATGCGGTCGGCGTACTCATCTGCAAAACCCGTTGCGGCCCAGTCGATCCCGGCACGCGGATTATCTGGCACGTGCCGGGGAGCGTTCACCAGGACGAACCACGCCTCGTGCTCGTCGTCCGGCCGCAGCGCCGGGTCGTCGGGTGCGTTGACGTAGACCGTCGGGGCGGGGACGGCGCGGGGGCGACCGCGGTGCGGCCCGGTGCCGAACACCGAGTCGAACTCGTCGTCGTAGCGCTCGGGGAACAGCACCGTGTGGTGTCGCAACCCGGGGGTGCGCCCGGTGAGGGCGAGCATCATCACGAAGCCCGACAGGGACGGCTCGGTGCGTGCCAGCGCCCGGCGCGCGCCGGCGGCCTCACGGCCCGGCAGCAGGTCGCGGTACAGGTGGGTCGCGTCGGCGTTGGCGACGACGACGTCCGCGTCGAGGTGCCCGCCGTCCGCGAGGTCGACGCCCACGGCGCGACCGTCGTCCGTTCGCACCCGGACGACGTCGGTGCCGGTGCGGATGACGACCCCGAGGTCGCGGCACCGCGTGGCCAGCGCGTCGCCGAGGCGGCGCAGCCCGCCCGCGACGTACCACGCGCCGAAGCTCTGCTCCACGTACGGCACGGTGGCCAGGGCGGCCGGTGCCCGGCGCGGGTCCGAGCCGGTGTACGTGGCGTAGCGGTCGAGCATCGTGATCAGCCGAGGGTCCTTGAGGTAGCGGCGACCCAGCCCGCGCAACGACATCCACGGTGCGATGGCCATCAGGTCGCGGCCGCGGCGGGCCTCGCGGAGCAGGGTCCGCGAGCCCTGCAGCGGTGACTCCAGGAAGGTCTCGCGGGTCGCGTCCCAGATGATCGCCGCCCGGTCCGTGAACGCCGACCACTGCGCGCCGGCCCCCTCGCCGAGGGCGCCGTCCAAGGCGGCGGCGATGCCGGCGCGCGAGGCGTTGGGCAGGTCGAGCTCGACGCCGTCGGCGAACCGGTAGTGGCACACCGGGTCGACCGGCACGAGCTCGACGTGGTCCTCGAGCCGGGTGCCGGTCTTGAGGAACAGGTCGCGGTAGACGGCGGGCAGGGTGGGCAGGCTGGGGCCGGTGTCGAAGACGAACCCGTCGCGCTCGAACCGGCCCAGCTTGCCGCCGACGTCGGCCGCCTGCTCGCAGATCGTCACCTGGTGGCCCTGCGCCGCGAGGCGGGCGCTGACCGCCAGCCCGCCCATGCCGGCGCCGATCACCACGATGCGAGCCACGGGGTCGAGCCTAGCTAGGGTCGCTGCGTGCATCTGGCCCGCCTCTCGCTCACCGTGCTGAAGGGCGCCGGGCACCAGCAGCCCACCTCACTGGCGCTGGACGTCGACGGTCCCCGGGACGACCGGCGGTTCTGCTGCGTCGACCTCGCCGCCGGACGGGTGCTGCGAACGATCGAGAACAACAGCCTGCTCGCCTGTCGCGCGGCGTACGATGGCACGCGCCTGGGCGTGCGCCTGCCGGACGGCGCCGAGGCGTCGGGCACCCCGCGCGGCTCGGCCGCGATCGTCGCCGAATACTGGGGCCGCGAGGCGCACCTGACGGTCGTCGAGGGTCCGTGGGCGGCGCTGCTGTCGGGCTACCTGCAGCGCGACGTCGCCGTCGCCGAGGCACAGGGCGCGGGGCAGGTCGTGTTCGGTGGGCCGGTCACGGTGCTCACGACATCATCGCTGCGCGAGCTGGCCCGGCGGTTGGGGCGAGACCTGGACAATTCGGCGCTGCTGCTGGACTCCGAGCGCTTCCGCAGCACGCTGGTGGTCGACTCCGGCGATGCGCCCCCGTTCGTGGAGGACACCTGGCGGCGGCTGGTCGTCGGCGACACCGTGCTGCGGGTGCGCGGGGCG
>JACMOY010000363.1 GCA_014377795.1 Actinomycetota bacterium
GTAGCGTCCTCGCGCCAGCGTGCATCAAACACCTGCCCTGGCCTGTGTGGTCCTGCACGCTGACCCCAGCGGCGCCGATGGGGGCGCGACACGCAGCGACGGACGTCGGCCCTGACCCCGGTGATGGCCGATACTCGAGGATCATGACCAGCCCCGCCGTGGCGACGCGCCCGCGCCCGACGTCCCAGCCGCTGCGGTCACCCGAGCTGCTGACTGAGCCGCTGCGCTCACGGCGCGCCGTGCTGCTCCTGGCGGTCACCCTGGTCCTGCCCGGGGCAGCGCAGGTGCTGGCGGGTGAGCGCCGACTGGGTCGGGTGGGCCTGCGCATCTGGCTCGGGGTGCTCACCGCAGCTGTCGCCTTCGCGCTCGTCGGCCTGCTCGACCGGCGTCTGGCGTTGGCGCTGGCCACCAGCTCCTGGGTGCTGCTGCTGCTGGTGCTCGCGCTGGTCGCCGGCGCGCTGCTGTGGCCGGTGTACTTCGTGGACGCTTGGCGCCTGGGCCGACCCTCGTTGCAGTCCGTGACCGCCCGCCGGGGAGTCGCCGCGCTTGCCGCAGCGCTGGTGCTGGTGACGTCGGGCCCGATGGCGTACGCCGCGCGCCAGGTCTGGGTCGGTCGCGACGTGCTCGCCGGGGTCTTCGGCGGTGGTGCGGCGTCGAACGGTCACGACGGCCGCTACACCGTGCTGCTGCTCGGCGGCGACGCCGGCAAGGGCCGCGTCGGCACCCGCCCCGACTCGATGACGCTGGTCAGCGTCGACGCCACGACCGGCCAGAGCGTGATGTTCTCGTTCCCGCGCAACATGGAGAACATCCCCTTCCCCGCCAGCTCCCCGATGCACCGAGCGCTGCCGAACGGCTTCGACTGCGGTGATGTCTGCCTGCTGAACGCGGTGTACTCCTACGCCTCCGAGCACCCGGGCATCTACCCCGCGAGCGTCAAGGACCCGGGGGCGCAGGCCACCAAGGACGCCATCTCGGCCATCACGGGCCTGCCGGTCGACTACTACGTGCTGATCGACCTGCAGGGCTTTCGTGACATGGTCGACGCCATGGGCGGCCTGACGATCAACGTCACCAAGAAGGTGCCGATCGGTGGCGGCACCTCGCCCATCAAGGGCTACATCCCGGTCGGCAACCGCAAGCTGGACGGCTACCACGCGCTGTGGTTCGCCCGCTCGCGCACCGGTGCCAGCGACTACGAGCGGATGACCCGCCAGCGCTGCACGATGACCGCGATGCTCGCCCAGATGGACCCGGCGACCGTGCTGTTGAAGTTCCAGGGGATCGCGCAGGCGTCCGCGAAGCTCGTCAGCACCGACATCCCGCAGGCTGAGCTCGGCTCGTTGACCGACCTCGCGCTCCACGCCCGCTCGCAGAAGGTGTCGAGCGTGCAGTTCGTACCCCCGCTGATCAAGCCGGCGCACCCCGACTTCGGGCTGATCCGCAGCACCGTGCAGGCGGCGCTGAACCCTGCTCCGGCCAAGAAGAGGAAGCCGACCGCAGCCACCACCACGGCGACGCCGGGCCCGCAGCCGTCCGCAGAGCTCGCCGCCCCCGTCGACGCGAAGTCGGTGTGCACCGCAGGGTGACCCGCCCGCCCGCCCCCCGCGGCACCGCCGTCAGCGTGATCATGCCGGTGCTCAACGAGCGCCGGCACCTGCGCGAGGCGGTCGGGCGGGTACTGCGCCAAGAGCTCGACGGCGACCTCGAGCTGGTGCTGGCCCTCGGCCCCTCCGACGACGGCACGGACGACGTCGCCGCCGAGCTCGCGGCGGCAGACCCGCGGGTGCGGCTGGTCGCCAACCCCAGCGGGCGCACCCCTCAGGGGCTGAACCTGGCGCTGGCCGCGAGCGCGCACGAGGTGGTCGCGCGCGTCGACGGCCACGCCGTGCTGCCGCCGAACTACCTGCAGACGGCCGTCACGGTGCTGGAGCAGACCGGCGCGGACAACGTCGGCGGCATCATGGACGCCCGCGGCATCACGGTCGTCGCGCGCGCGATCGCCGCCGCGATGCGCAGCCGCCTGGGCGTGGGCAGCGCCCGGTTCCACACCGGCGGCGGCGCCGGACCGGCCGAGACGGTCTACCTGGGCGTCTTCCGCCGGGCCGCGCTCCAGCGCGTCGGCGGCTACGACGAGCACTTCGCGCGCGCCCAGGACTGGGAGATGAACCACCGGATCCGAGCCACCGGCGGCACCGTGTGGTTCACCCCCGACCTGCGCGTGACCTACCGGCCGCGACCGGACCTGGCGGCCCTGTCGCGCCAGTACTTCCAGTACGGGCGGTGGCGCCGGGTGGTCGCCCGTCGGCACGCGGGCACCATGTCGGCGCGCTACCTGGCCCCACCCGCCCTGGTCGTGGGGCTGGCGGCCGCCCTGGCCGTGAGCCCGTGGCTGCCGGTCGCCCTGGTCGTGCCCGGCGGCTACGTCGTCGCCCTGGTCGTGGGGTCGGCGCTGATCGAGCCCGAGCTGGCCGCCCGCTCGCGCGCCCTGCTGCCCGCCGTCCTCGCGGTGATGCACCTGTCGTGGGGCGTCGGCTTCATCACCAGCCGGGTGCGCGAGCCCGCGTGAGCACCGGCGACGTCATGTACGTCTCGTCCAACGGCTTCGGCATGGGGCACCTCACCCGACTGATGGCGATGGCCGGCCGGCGCAGCGACGGCGTACGGCCCTACGTGGTGTCGATGTCGCGCGCGGTCCCCCTGGTCGCCGACCAGGGCCTGGACTACGAGTACATCCCCTCGCGGGACGACCTCGGCATCGGCGCCCGGCGTTGGCGGTTCGTCTTCGCCGAGCGCTTCGCCTCCGTGCTGCTGCGCGAGCGACCCGATGTGGTGGTGTTCGACGGTGTCCACCCCTACGAGGGGGTGCTGGCCAGCCGGACGGTGCTGCCCGGCGTCCGGCTGGTGTGGTCGCGGCGGGCGATGTGGCGGCCCGGTCTGGTGGCTCAGCAGCTGGCCAGCAGCAGCGTCTTCGACGTCGTGGTCGAGCCCGGCGAGCTGGCCGCCGAGCTGGACGCCGGTGCCACCGTCGGGCGTACGGACGCGGTCCGCGTCGGGCCGGTCACCCTGCTCGACCACGCCGACCTGCTGCCCCGCGAGCAGGCCGCCGCAGCGCTCGGCGTCGACCCCGACCGCCCGACCGCCCTGGTGACGCTGGGCGTCGGCAGCATCAAGGACGTCGAGTCCGACGTCGGGCGCGTCGTCAACGGGCTGCTGGGGGTGCCGGGGCTGCAGGTCGTGGTGACCCGGCCGACGATCGCCTCGGCGCAGTCCGACCTGCCGCCAGGGGTGCGCGGGGTCTGGCTCTACCCGATCAGCCGCTACCTCGCAGCCGTCGACCTCGCCGTGGCGGCCGCCGGCTACAACTCGTTCCACGAGCTGGCCGGGTTCGGCGTCCCGACCGCGTTCGTCGCCAACACCACCACCGGGGTCGACGACCAGCCCGCTCGTGCGCGGTGGGCCCAGCGAGCCGGCGTGGGGCTCGACGTGCCGGTGCTCGACGCGTCCGGCGTCCGCCGCGTCGTCGACGAGCTCGGCGACCCCGGCCGGCGGGCGGTGCTGCGCGCGGCGCTCGAGCAGGTGCGCCGACCCAACGGCGCGGCGGCTGCCCAGGCGCAGGTCGAGGGGCTGCTGCCCCGGCGGGCGCGATGAGTCGGCTGGTGCAGGCCGGCATCGAGGCTGCCCGACGGCTGCCGTGGCTGCGCGAGCGGGCCGGCCGGGCCGTCGACGCGGTGGTGCGGGCATCGTCCGTCCCGCCGCCGGCGCTGCGTCCTGGAGCCTGGTCGCTCGGCCTGGGCGCGGCCGCCGACGACCTGCCCGTCGTCGTCGTCGACGTGACGGGCCTCGCGACCGAGCCGGTGCAGGCGCTGGTCGACCGGCTGCCCGAGGTGGGTGCCGGGGTGCGCTTCGTGCTGGTGGTCGACGGCCCCCAGCTCGCGGTCGGACGCCGGGCCGGGGTCGTGGTCGAGCACCTGATCGACCAGGGGGCCTGGGCCCACCGGCACGACCCGGCCGGGTGGCCGGCGTACCGCACCGAGCGGTTCGACCAGATGCGCAGCACCTACCGGCCGCACCGGGTGCTGGCCCTGCCATCCGGTGACCCCGACGAGCTGGGCCGCGCGCTGGTGCGCGCACCAGCCCCGACGGCGTGGCGCCGCGCCTGGTCACGGGCCGAGCGGCTGCTCGACCCGCCGCCGCGCGGTCGGGCTGGCCCCCACGCCCGACGGTAGAGTCGCGCCGGTGCGAACCCTCGTCGTCATGGCCCACTACGACCCGCACGGACTGGTCGCCCCGCACGTGCTGCGCCAGCTGGACGCGTGGAACGAGGTGGCCGACCGGCTGATGCTGGTCTCGGCGGCAGACATCACCGACCCGGACGTCGTCGCCTCGGTGACCGAGCGGGCCGAGCTGGTGCGCCGCGACAACGAGGGGTACGACTTCTACAGCTACAAGCTCGGCCTGGGGTCGGTGACCGACCTGGAGTCCTACGACCTGGTGGTCATCTGCAACGACAGCTACATCGGCCCGCTGGTGCCGTGGTCGACCGTGATCGACGCGATGAGCCACCGGCAGGTCGACGCCTGGGGGCTCACCGAGACGATGCGCCGCCGCCGTCACGTCCAGAGCTACTTCTACGCCTTCCGCCCGTGGGTCGTGGCATCCCGCGGGTTCCGCCGGTTCTGGGACGACATGCAGGTCGTGTCCGACCGCACCAAGGTGATCCGGGTGTACGAGCTGGGTCTGAGCCGGGCGATCCTCGAGGCGGGGTTCGAGATCGGCAGCTACTACACCGAGAGCGAGCACGACCGGCGGCTGGCCCGGGCCCGTCAGGTGTGGTGGGCGGTGCACCGTGCACCGTTGCGGCCCAAGGGAAAGCGGCTCTCGAGCCTGCCCCGCTTCGCCCGCGAGCCGTGGAACCCGATGTCGGCGCTGGCGGACGTCGCCCTGGACGGCGGTCGCCTGCCCGTCGTCAAGATCGACACCCTGCGCTACGACCCGTACCGGCTCGGCTCCGGCCTGCTGCTGGACGCCTGCGAGCGGGCCTACCCCCGGCAGTTCGCCGGCGTCCGGGAGTTCCTCGAGCGCACCACGACGGCCTATCCCGGCCGCGAGGGCGAGCTGGTCGGCCCCGCCCGGCTGGGGTTCCCGGCCCGCCGACTGCTGGGGTACGCCTCGTGAAGCTGGGCAGCGTCGTCCGCCGGCTCGTCCCGCCCGGAGCCCGCACCGCACCCGGTGCGCGCCAGGCGCTGACCAACGCCCGGGAGGCCCTCGCGATCTCGACCATCTCGGCGTCCGGCGCGTTCGACCGGCCCTGGTACGAGCTGCAGCGGGGTCGCACGTTCTCGACCGACCTCGGCGCCGTCGTCGACTACGTCCGCCACGGCCGGCGCCGCGGGTTGTCGCCGACCCCGCTGTTCGAGCCGGAGTGGTTCGACCGCCACCGCTGGAACTCACGCTCGCTCGACCCGTTCGCGGTCTACCTGCGTCGGCGCGCCGGCAAGGGCCGGCCGCACCCGCTGTTCGACGCCTCGCAGCACCTGCGTGCCCACCCCGAGGCCACGACGCACCGCGGCGGGCCGCTCGGGCACTTCATCGCCACGGCGACCGCTGACACCCCGCTGCCCATCCCGGCGGGCATGGCGTACGGCCAGGTCACCTACGGCCAGCTGTGCGCGGTGGCTGAGAGCGCGGTGCGCACCTGGCAGCAGCAGGACGCGCTGCGCCGGGCGCCGCGTCGGGTCGACGCCCTGCCCGAGCAGCAGCAGCAGCGGCTGCAGGACGAGGTCGACGCCGTCACGCTGCCCGCAGCCGACCTCGAGCACCCGCTCGTGAGCACCGTCATGCCGACGTGGAACCGGGCCGCGGCACTGCGCCGCGCGATCGTGTCGGTGCAGGCGCAGACGTACGACGGCTGGGAGCTCGTCGTCGTCGACGACGGCTCGACCGACGACACGTCCTATGTGCTGCAGGGGTTGTCAACCTTCGACGCACGTATCCGCGTCGTCGCCGGCGAGCACTCCGGCGTCAGTCGGGCCCGCAACACGGGCATCGCCGCGGCCCGGGGCAGCCACATCGCGTTCCTGGACTCCGACAACACGTGGGAGCCGGACTTCCTGCGGGTCACCCTGTCGGCGATGCAGCACCGCAGCCTGGACGCGGCCTACACCGCCATGGAGCTGCACGACGGCGCCCGCACGACGTTCCGTGCCTTCGACGGCGGCCGCGAGCACCTGCTGGTGGGCAACCACATCGACCTCAACGTGCTGGTGGTGCGCGCCGACCGGGTGCGCGAGGTGGGTGGGTTCGCCGAGGACCTGCGCCGCACCGTCGACTACGACCTGGTGCTCAAGCTGAGCGAGGTCTGCGACCTCACCTACCTGCCCTACGTGGGTGCGGTCTACACCGAGGACCGCGACGACGCGAGCCGGATCAGCGTCCGCGAGCCGTTGACCTGGGACTACGTCGTCCGCTCGCGCCACCTGGTGGACTGGGCTGCCGCCCGAGACCGCGAGCGCGTCCCGGGCCGGGTGAGTGCGGTCATCGCGGTGCACGACCAGCCCGGCGACGCCGTCCGGGCCGTCGAGGGTCTGCTGCAGTGGGACGGCGACCTCGAGGTCATCGTGCTCGACAACGGCTCACGTCGCTCGGGCAGCACGGTGCTCGCGTCGCTCGCGGCGGCCGACCCGCGCGTGCACTGGCACCGGGTGCCGGCCCACCTCGGTTTCGCCCTCGGCACCAACGTCGGCCTCGGGCACACGACCGGCGAGCTGGTGCTCATCAGCGACCCGCACGTGCTGCTGCGCGACGGCCTGGACGAGCTGCGCGCGGCGCTGGACGACGCGACCGCGGTCGTCGCGCCGCTGGTCATCGGCATGGGGGGCACCGTCGTCAGCGCCGGCGTGACGGCCGTCGAGGGTGTCGACCTGCCGATGCCGGTGCTGCGCGACCACCCGCGCGAGGACCTCACCCTGCACGGCGTCCTGGACGTCGTGTCGCCGGACGAGCGCATCCTGCTGGCCCGGGCGGCTGACGTCGCTGCCATCGGTGGGCTGCAGCCGTTGCTGCTCAACGACTGGCACGTCGTCGACCTGACGCTTCGACTGCGCGAGCACCGCGGGGCGGACGCCGGTGGGGCCCGGATCGTCACCGGGGTGCAGGCCTGGGTGGTCGGGCGCCCCGAGCAGGCCACCCACCCGCACGACGTGAGCGTGGTGCGCGAGGCGTGGCGGCGGGCCGACCCCGCCCCCGACACGTCGGCGTGGGCGCGAGCAGGGCTGCGCCTGGCGCACGTCAGTGCTGCACAGCGCGGCCCGGGGGTGCTGCTGCCCATGCCGGTCACCGTGCGGGACGCGGCGTCGGCGCGCGAGCGGGCCGCCGACGGCGGGCCGCTGCGCTGGGCGCTGCAGATCGCAGCCCCGTCCGGTCCGCGCGGTGAGCAGTGGGGCGACTGGCACTTCGCCCAGTCGCTGGCCGGCGCGCTGCGCCGGCTCGGGCACGACGCCGTCGTCGACCTGCGCGAGGCGGTCGGTCGGCCCACGAGCTACCTGGACGACGTCCGGCTGGTCATCCGCGGCCTCGACCGCGTCGTGCCGGTGCCCGGGCAGGTCAACCTGATGTGGGTGATCAGTCACCCCGACCAGGTCGAGGCCGACGAGCTGCGCGGCTACGACCACGTCTTTGCTGCAGGGGCGCGCTGGGCGACGGACGTCGGGGCGTCGTGGGGCCTGCCGATCGAGCCGCTGCTGCAGTGCACCGAGGCCACGATCTTCACGCGGGGGGCGGCAGCCCCCGACTGCGGCGACGCGGTGCTGTTCGTCGGCAACTCGCGCAACATCTACCGCCCCTCGGTCGAGGCCGCGGTCAAGGCGGGGGTCGACCTCGCGGTCTACGGCGGCATGTGGGAGCAGTACCTCGACCCAGGGATGGTCCGCGCGCCAGCAGTCGCGAACACCGCTCTGCCGGCGATGTACCGCGGCGCCGGCGTCGTCCTGAACGACCACTGGGACGACATGCGGCGCGAGGGGTTCTGGTCGAACCGCCTCTTCGACGTCGCGGCGGCCGGTGGCCGGGTGCTGAGCGACCACATCGAGGGCACCGCCGCGGTGTTCGGCCCCAGCGTCGTCACCTGGCGCTCTCCCGAGCACCTGACCGAGCTGCTGCGCCGCCCGGTGGGTGAGCTGTTCCCGGACGACGCCACGATCGTGGCGAACGCCCAGCGGATCGCGCTCGACCACTCGTTCGACGCCCGGGCCAGGCGGCTGGCGCAGGTCGCCGTGGCGACGCTCACCGGCGAGGACCGGGGCTGAGCCGTCAGCGGAAGAAGCAGGTCTCACCGGAGTAGATCGTCGTCACCCGGCTGGTCGGCTGGCGACCGCTGACCAGTCCGGCGATCGGCCCCGTGCTGGCCCACTCGTCGCCCAGCGACGTGCGGCTCAGCGTGAGGGTGCCGAACGAGGCGCGCAGCGCCGACAGGGTCGACCCGACGCCGATCCCGTCCCCGGTGCTGCGCCGAGGAGCACCGCCCTGCTCGGTCCAGCCGACGAACCGTGAGCCGGCGATCAGCGCGCTGAAACCTGCGCGCGAGAACGAGGTTCGTGGACCCTGGCCGCACTCGGACTGAACGTCGGTCTGCAGCGGGCCCAGGGCCGCGGTGAGCGCCGTGCGCAGCGTCGTGGACGACGACCCGAACGTGACGTGCCGGACGCTCGCCGAGCCGACGACGAACCCCAGGCCGTCGGGCTCCAGCACCAGGACTGGGCGAACGATCCCGCGGTTGGCCGGGACGGCGGCCAGCGCCCGCCAGGTGGCCGTGCCCACCACGCCGTCCGGGGCCAGTCCGTAGCGCCCCTGGAACCGGCGCACCGCCACAATCAGCCCGGCGTCCACCGAGCGCGAGCCGGTGCGCACCAGGGTGGCGAGCTGGGCGGGGGAGTCCGGCGTGCGCTGCGCCAGCAGCAGCCGGACGGCGAGCACCGCCGGCCCGCGCACACGGTGGCCGGCGCCGATCGTGGTGACCAGTGCGCTCCACGTGCTGGGGCCGACGACGCCGTCGGCGCTCAGCCGGTGACCGGCCTGGAAGCCGCGCACCGCAGCCACGGTGGAGGCCGAGTAACGCCCGTCGACGACGGCGCGCGACCCGCGAGCGGCCAGCAGCAGCTGCACGGCGGCGACGTCGTTGCTGTGCGCAGCGCGGCGCAGCACCGGGAACTGCGCCGTGCTCGTGGCAGCCAGCACCGTGGGCGCAGCCGAGCGGGGGGTGGCGGCGTCGGCGGCGGGGGCGGCGGCGAGGGCGAGGCTCGCGGCCGTGACGGCCGCTGCGAGCGAGCGAACGGCGAGGGGGCGAAGGGCGAAGGGACGCACGGGCTGCTCCAGAGGATGCCGGTCGGGGGCCCTGACCGACCCCCGATGACAGGCTTACCGCCCCGGACGGGTGCGAGGCAATGGTCTGGCCGCACCGTTCTGCAGCGGGGTCAGCCGGTGGACGCCCACCGCTCGAGCTGTGCGACGAAGGCCACGCTGGACACCCGCCAGTCCAGGTGGGCCACTGCGGCGGTCCGGCCGTTGCGGGCCAGCCGCTCGCGCAGGTCGCGGTCGTCGACCAGCCGGCGCACCGCATCGGCCACGGCGGCGGCGTCGGCGAACGGCACGACCAACCCGGCGTCGTACTCGCGCACCATCTCGGCGGCGGCAGGGTTGGCGGTCGTCACCACCGGCACCCCGTTGGCCATGTACTCCATCAGCTTGGTGAACCGCGAGTGCGCGTAGTTGGGCTCGTCGTGCAGCAGGGACAGACCCGCTGTGGCCCCCTGAAGCAGCGCGAGCGCGACGTCGTTCGGTACGAAACCGTGCCACCGCAACAGGTTCGCGTCGGCGGCAGCCTGCACCGCCCCGCGGACGTCGGGGTCGGCCGGCCCGACGAGCTCGAGCCGGACACCGTCCGGAAGCGACCCCGCCAGGGCCACCATCTCGAGCCCGCCGCGCTGGCGGGTGATGCGGCCCAGGTAGACGACGCGGTCGTCACCCGGCGGTGGGGGATCGGCGTCCGGCACGGGCACGGTGTTGGGCACGACAGGGTGCCGGCGGGCGAACCGCTGGTCGTACCCGTACTCGGCGAGCACCAGGTGCACGTGCCGTTCGGCCAGGGCCTCGGCGCGCAGCACGGCCCACGCGGCCGCCCGGCGCAACGGCCCCGGCACCCACTGCTTCATCGAGATGGCCGCCGCGGTGTCCTCGTGCACGTCCCAGACCACGGGGGGCAGGCCGCGCAGCGTCGGCAGGGTCAGCAGCAGCTCGGGGTCGTGCAGCAGGACGATGTCGTGCCTGCCCCGCTCGCGGCGCAGCACCGACCGGGCGGCCACCAGGGCCGCCGCGCGGCGGCGTCCGACCGCACGGGGCAGGTCGATGGCGCGGACCCCGTCGGGAGCGGTGCGGCCGTAGGCGGTGAACGGCGCGGCGAACGTGACGGCGTGCCCGGCTTCCAGCAGGCTGCGCATCTCGCGGTAGCGGATCCGCGCGTCCTGCGGGTCGTGGACGACCGTGACGACCAGGACCCGCACGGGTTACCTGACCGAGGCGTTGTAGGCGGCGATGACCTCGGCGGACGGGCCGTCCAGGCGCAGGATCCCGGCGTCGATCCACAGCGTGCGCTGACAGGTGTCCTGGATGACCTTCAGCGAGTGGCTGACCAGGAACACCGTGCCGGCCGCGTCGCGCAGCTCGCTGATCCGGCGCTCGCTGCGACGCTGGAAGTCGGCGTCGCCGACGGCAAGGGCCTCGTCGACGAGCAGGATGCGGTGCGTCGCGGACGCGGCGATCGCGAACCGCAGCCGCGCGCCCATGCCGGCCGAGTAGGTGCGCATCGGCAGCTCGATGAACTCGCCGATGCCGGCGAAGTCGACGATGTCGTCGTACTTCTCGCGCACCTGGTCCGGCGTCAGGCCCATCGCCAGGCCGCCGAGCACCACGTTGCGCTCACCCGACAGCTCGTTGATCAGGGCCGCGTTGACCCCCAGCAGGGTCGGGTCGCTGTCGGCGTAGATGGCCCCCTGGTCGGCCGGCGTGAGGCCCGCGATCGCCCGCAGCAGCGTCGACTTGCCCGAACCGTTGCGGCCGATGACGCCGATCGCCTCGCCCTGGTGGGCGGTGAAGCTGATGCCCTTGAGCGCGTGGATCTTGCGCGCGCGGCGCATGTTGACGGCCCGACGCAGCAGCTTGGTCGACTCGTTCTTGGCCGGCCGGCCGGTGGCGTAGACGGTGTAGTTCACGTGCAGGTCGTCGACGATCACCGTCGGCCGGGGACCACGCGCCGCGACCGGTGGCGGTAGCAGCGCGGCGGTGTCGGTGACGGGCGGGCTGGCAGGCTCACTCACGGCCGTAGCGCTCCTCTGCCCGCCAGAAGTAGACGAAGCCCACGAGGAAGAACACGACGCCGAACCCGATGCCCAGCCGCCAGGTGTGGGCGGGTGCGGCCTCGCCGACGATGACCGCCCCGCGCACCAGGCTGATGTAGACGTGCACGGGGTTGAACTCGAGCACCGTGGCCAGCACCGACTGGCCGCCCTTGGCGTCGGCGCCGGGGGACTTGTAGAAGATCCCGCTCAGGTAGAAGACCAGCCGGGTGAGGAACGGGATCAGCTGGGTGATGTCGCGGATGTGGATCGTCAGCCGCGCCGCGATCATCGCGATCCCGGTGCAGAACAGGGTCATCAGCGCCAGGGCGGGCACCAGCTCGAGCCACTTCAGCCGCACCGGCTCGCCGGTGGCCAGCGCGACGACGAGCATGACCACGAGCATCGGCACCAGCGCGAGCACCTGCTCGATCACGGTCGCGAACGGCAGCACGGCCCGCGGGAAGTGCAGGCTCTTGATCAGACCGCTGTTGCCGGTGATGGACTTGGCGCCGTCGGTGAGGCAGGCGGCGAAGAACTGGAAGATGAACACCCCGACGACCAGCGACGCGACGAAGTTGTCCTGCCTCGACGACTTCGGCAGCAGCAGGCCGAAGATGAACCCGTAGACAGCGGCGTTGATCAGCGGGCGCAGCACGATCCACGCGATGCCCAGCCGGTCCTGCTCGTTCTGCGACCTGAACCTGGCTCTGGCCAGCCCGAAGCAGAAGAACCGCCGACCCCACAGCTGGCGCACGTAGTCGGTGAGCGCGGGCCGACTGCCGAGCTTGGGCAGGCCGTGCTCGGCAGCCAGCGCCGCCAGGTCGTCGTGACTGGGCCTGTCGTCACGGGGGTGGCCATGACTCGGCGCGGGGACGACGACGCTCACACCGGCAGCCTCTCGAGTCGGGTCGCGGCGAACCGGGCCGGCCCGCCAGCCGCCTAGTGTGACAGCATGCCCGATCGGTTGCGGCGAGGGTCGTCGGCAGGTCGAGCCGTGCGCGCGCTGAGCCTGGCGGCGAACCTGCCCGCGGCGGCGCACGCCCTGGTGTCGTGGCGGGGTCGGCCCCCGATGGACCGCGGCTGGTACGCCGCCCAGGGGTACCGGCCGGGACGCGGACAGGTCGGCCACTACCTGCTGGCCGGACGTCGGGCGGGCTGGTCACCGCATCCTCTGCTCGAACCGTCCTGGGTGGCTCCGACGTCCTGGCGGCGACGCTGGCCCGATCCGCTCGCCGCGCCCGACCCGCTCTCGGCCGGCCACCCCGCACTGGCGCCGGGGGCGCTGAGCGTCCGCGCGGCCGGGTCGCTGCCGCGCACGGCCACGGTCGCCTCGGTGCTCGGCGGGCCGGTCGGCTACGGCCACCTGCGGGACGCGATCGTGGCCGCGGCCGGTCAGCGCCGCGAGCAGGAGGCGCTGCGCACGCTGCCGCGGGTGCGCGACCGGTGGACGACGCCCCCGGCGTCCGCAGGTGTCGTCGCGGATCTGCCGACCGTGAGCGTCGTGCTGCCCGTGCGCGACCGCCCGCGGCAGGTGGTCGAGGCGATCGAGTCGGTGCAAGCCCAGAGCCACCCGCACTGGCAGCTGATCGTGGTGGACGACGGGTCGAGCGACGCGACCCCCGACGTCGTGGCCGGCATCGCCGCCCGCGACCCTCGGGTCGAGCTGGTGCGCGCCGACCACGGCGGGGTGAGCGCGGCGCGCAACCTGGGTGCGTCACACGCCACCGGCGCGGTGCTCGCCTGGCTGGACTCCGACAACACGTGGACGCCGGACCACCTGCGCACCATGCTCACCGCCCTGGCCGTCACCGGCGCCGAGAGCGCCTACGCGGTGCTCGAGCAGCACGCCGCGGACGGCGTCCGGTACCGCGCGCTGGACGCCGGCCGCCCGGCCCTCGCGCTGCGCAACCACATCGACCTGAACGTCCTGGTGGCCCGCCGCCACGCCGTCGAGGCCATCGGCGGCTTCGACACCTCGCTGCGCCGGGCCGTCGACTACGACCTCGTGCTGCGCCTCGCCGAGCGCTCGCGGCCGCTGTTCGTGCCGGTCGTCGGGGCCCGGTACGACGCTCGCAGGGACGCCGCCGACCGCGTGACGGTGCGCGAGTCGAGCACGTGGTCCGACGTGGTCCGGGCCCGTCGGCTGGTGGACTGGGCCGCCCTGGAGTCCGGGCTCGAGGCCCGCGTGGCCCACCGGCTCAGCGTCATCGTCGTGATCGCCCAGTCGGTGCCGGCGGCGGTGTTCGTGCCCACCCTGCTCGACGCCGTCCGGCACGCCGAGGGGCAGGTCGAGGTGGTGGTCGTCGACGCGGGCGGCAGCCGCGCGACCGGCACCGCCCTGGCGGGCCTCGCGGCCACCTGCGAGCACATGACGGTCCTTCGCTGGCCGGCACCGATGACGCCCGGGTGGGCCCTGGCGCACGCACTCGAGAGCACGAGTGGCGCGGCCCTCGCCGTACCGGACGCCGGCACCCGGCTCACGCCTGGTTACGACCTGGCCCTGCGGTCGGCGCTGTCGGCGGGCGTCGTGCACCTGGGCGAGGAGCTGCTCGGGGTGCGCGCGGCGGACCTGGTCGCCGTCCGTGGGGCGGACGCGCTGGACCCGACACCGGGCTGGCGCGCCGGGCTGGCGAGCCGGGTGAGTGGTGGGGCACGTGGGGCGAACCGAGCCCCCTGAGGCCGACGGGGTGTCATGATGTCGGGGCATTCGTGACCAGACGCCCAGGAGCCCCGTGATGACGCGCCGACCCCGCCGGACCGCCGGCGCACTGACTGCCGCCGTCAGCCTGACCGCCGCACTGGTGGCGGGTGCGGTGCTGCTCGTGCCCGCGGCTGCCGCGCACGCCGACGGGCCGGTCTGCCCACCCTCGGGCGGGGTCGCGGTCCCGGCCGCACCCACCCCCACCAGCGGCGCGCTGGTCGTGGACGGGCACGGCTGGGGGCACTCGTTGGGCCTGAGCCAGTACGGCGCCCAGGGGGCTGCCCGGCTGGGCTGCTCGGCGGGCACGATCCTGTCGACGTACTACCCCGGCACGACTGTCGCGCAGGTACCGCTGCGCTCGTCGGTGGTGCTGCGGCTGCTGGCCGCCGAGGCCGCAGGACGCAGCACGGTCGAGGCCCAGACCGGGCCACTGACCTGGGTGGCGGTGACCGCGAACAAGACGGTGGTGCAGCCGCTGGGCGAGACCTGGACGGTGCTGCGGCGAGCCGACCTCAAGGGTGTCGTGCTGCAGGACACCAAGGGCGTCGAGCGGTTCTGGGTCGCCGACACCGGGGTGCTGCAGCTGCAGGAGCGCGGCGCCGTGGCCCGGGTGCGCAGCTTCGGTGGGCCCACCGGGGCGACGCTGCGCACCGACCTGCGGATGCGCTGGGACGACACCCGGTTCACGGCCGTTCGCGGCGTCGGCCTGTCCGCCGACCAGGTGATCCGGGACGACGCGATCGGCACCGGCGTGCAGAAGTACCTGTGGGGGCTGGCCGAGGTGCCGGCCTCGTGGCCCGCCGCGGCGCTGCAGGCCCAGGCCGTGGCGGCCCGCACCTACCTCGTCGCGGGGTACCCCGACGCGACCGACCCGACGGCGTACCGGATCGGCACGACGACGGCCACCCAGCACTACGGCGGGTACTCGCACGAGGAGCAGGACCAGACGGCGGGCGGTGCGTGGCGGGCTGCGGTCGACGCCACCGACCGCCAGCTGGTGCTGGCCGCGGACGGCGCACCCATCAGCGCGTTCTACACCTCCAGCCACGGCGGGGGCAGCGAGGACGTCCGCTACGTGTTCGGCGGCCCGGCGGTGTCCTACCTGGTGCCGGTGGACGACAGCGCCTGGGACGCGGCGTCCGACAACCCCTACCGCTCGTGGTCGGTGGGCCTGTCGCAGGCCGACGTCGCCCGCCGCTTTGGCTTCGCCACCGTGATCGACGTGCGCGTCGCAGCCCCCGGCACCGCGGAGCGGATCGGCGGCGTCTCGGTCACCGGGGTCACCGCCGGGATCACCAGCACCCGCACCCTCACCGGGGCGACAGCGCGCGCGGCCCTCGGCGTCCGGTCGCCGGGCTTCACCCTGCGCTGGCTGCTGCCGGCCACCAGCCAGCCGCTCACCGGTGACGTGGACGGCGACCGGCGCGGTGACGTCGGCTGGTTCGCCGCGGGCCGGGTCACCTGGCTGACCGCCCGCGGGGTGCGCATCACCTACCCGCTCGGCGGACCGGGCGACCGGGCCGTGGTGGGGGACTGGGACGGCAACGGCAAGGACTCGGTGGCCGTGGTGCACAACAACACCTGGTGCCTGCGCAACACCCTGACCGGCGGTGCGTGCGACCGCACCTTCCGGTTCGGCACGACCACCGACGTCCCGGTGGCCGGGCGGTTCGTCGCCGGAAAGGTCGACGGCATCGGCGTCTGGCGGGCCGGGAGGTGGCTGCTGCGAGCGACGCCGACCGCAGGCCCGGCAACCATCACGGTCGGCTGGGGACGCGTCGGCGACGTACCCGTCCTGGGCGACTGGGACGGCGACGGCCTCGACACCCCCGGCGTGGTGCGCGGCACGAC
>JACMOY010000364.1 GCA_014377795.1 Actinomycetota bacterium
CCCCCCATGACGCCGTGGCAGCGCAGCCAGCAGGCCCCGAGGTTCAGCCAGTCGTCGACCCCGCGGCGCGAGCGGGGGACGACGTGGACGACAGTGGCGGCGACCCCGCCGCAGTACGCGCACCGGTGGCCGTCGCGGCGCAGCACACCGCGGCGGCTGACCGACACCGCGTGCCGACGCGGGGCGCGCACGTAGCGCACCAGCAGGATGACCGAGGGCGTGCCGAGCGCGAGGCCGGCGCTGCGCAGCGGCTCACCGGTCTCGGCGAGCACGGTCGCCTTGCCGGCGAGCACGAGCACGACGGCTCGCTTGAACGACACGACCGACAACGGCTCGTAGCCGGCGTTGAGCACCAACGTCCGCACGGGGCTCGGCCCCTTCCTCGCCGGCGGGGCCCAGCTGGCAGCGGGGACACGGCGGCGTGCCTCACGCCTGTTGAGCGACCCGTCCGGTGTGACGGACCGGCCTCAGCGTAGGACGTGGAGCCCGCGAAATCACATGACGAGCGCGCCACGATCCTGCGGGCTGCAGCGGTGCAGCGCTCAGCCGACCCGGCCGTAGGTCGCCGACGAGGAGTAGATCGAGCGCCGCGAGACGACCTCACCGGTGCGCGGGGAGTCCCACATCATGCCGTCGCCGGCGTAGATCCCGACGTGCCCGGGCATGAACACCAGGTCACCGGGGACCGCCTCGCTGCGCGAGATCCGCGCCGTCGCGGCCCGCTGCGAGTCCGACGTGCGGGGCAGGTCGATGCCGACCTGGCGCAGCACGTAGGAGGTGAACCCCGAGCAGTCGAAGCCGGTGGGGGTGGTGCCGCCGTAGCGGTAGGCGGTGCCGGCGTAGCGCGCGGCGATCGCCATGACGGCCGCACCGAACTCGGCCGAGCCGGGTGCGCCCGAGGCGACGGTCGCGGGGGGCGCGTCGTTGGACGGCGCATCGTTGGACGGGGCGTCGTTCGAGGGCGCGTCGTTCGAGGACGTGTTGGTCGAGGTGCCGGCGTCGGTGCTGCTGACGTCCGCTGCACTGACCCGGACGTCGGAGCGGTTCGCCGACCGGCTGACTCCGGCGAACGGCCGGGTGGTGACCCGGGCGACCGTGACCGGCTTGGGCTTGGGTGCGGGCGTAGCGGTGAAGCCGATCTCGCCGAACTGCCCCTGCGCCACCAGCGGCGACTGCGGCGCGTCGACGCCCTGCTCGGTCGTGGCGGCCACCCGGCGGCCCACGGACGCCGACAGGGCGCCCGGCACGCCCGAGGCGAACGCCGACGTCACCGAGGAGGTCAGTGGGGAGCGTCCGGACGTGGACGCGGCGGCGGCCAGCTGGGGGGTGGCCGGCGCGGCCGTGGCCTGCATGCCCAGCGAGGCGACCAGGCCGCTGGAGACGGCGATCACCGCTCCTGCCTTGGCCACCGGGCCGGCGGACAGCTGGGAGCGGGTGAGCTGCGGGAGGCTCAGGTGCGGTCGGACGGTCGTCACGGGTGCGCGGTGCGCAGCCCGGTGCCGACCCGAGGAACGGGACGTCACGATGGGGGCCTCTCCGACGCCTTCGGGGTCAGCTGTCGGGTTCGGGTGGGAGTTCACCCGGTCCGGTCCCGGTGGCCTACGCCACCGCTCGCGGACTTAACCCCAAGGACGCCCGGCCGGTGCTGCTGCCGGCGCCCGTCAAAACGTGGGTCCCCCGCCTCTGCCATGCGGTGTCGAGCCGATCCCCGGTCGCGGTGGCAGAGCTCGGCGCCCGCGCGAGGAGTCCCCGGTCGACCCGGGGGTGGTTTGACCTTACCGGTCAGGTCAGGGTCGTGTCACACGACGCGCCTGGGTGTCGCGCTGCGGCGATTGGCGCAGTGGTCGCGAAGCGGTTGACGTCGGTCAGCCGGCCGCGGCGACCGGGTGCGGCGCGGGGTCGGTGGCGGCGACGTACACGTGGTCGGCGACGACGTCCGAGACGACGGCGTCGCTCGCCTGCGGGCCACTGACCTGCACCGCGCCGGCCACCCGACGCACCAGCACCCGCTGGCCCGGTCGCAATCCGGCGGCCTCGAGCCGGCTGAGCACCTCGGGGTCACCCTGGGCGGGCTCACCGATCCGGCGCACGACCACCTCGACCGCGGTCGGCCCGGCGACCTCGGTCAGCAGGCGCAGCCCGCTGCGGAACTGCTCGCCGTCGCCCACGACCCCCAGCTCGGCCAGGCCCGGGATCGGGTTGCCGTACGGCGACTCGGTCGGGTGGTCGAGGATCTCGAGCAGCTTGCGCTCGACCCGCTCGCTCATCACGTGCTCCCAGCGGCACGCCTCGTCGTGCACGTACTTCCACTCCAGGCCGATCACGTCCATCAGCAGCCGCTCGGCCAGCCGGTGCTTGCGCATGACCCGGGTGGCCTTGTCGCGTCCGTCGTCGGTGAGCACCAGGTGCCGGTCGTCGCTGACGACGAGCAGACCCGCGCGCTCCATCCGGGCCACCGTCTGCGAGACGGTCGGGCCACTGTGGTTCAACCGCTCGGCGATCCGGGCCCGCAGCGCGACGATGCCCTCTTCCTCCAGCTCGAAGATGGTCCGCAGGTACATCTCGGTGGTGTCGATCAGGTCGGTCATGCCCGGGGGTCCCCTCGCTGCGCTTGACGGCGCACCCGAGCCTACGCCGAGCACCGGGTCGGCCGCTGGTGCGCCGTGGCCCGGGCGGGCCTACCGTCGGGGCCGTGCCCGACACCGTGCTGTGGCTGCGCCGCGACCTGCGGCTGGCCGACCACCCCGCCCTGCACGCCGCTGCCGACGCCGCGGACGGCGGACGCGTCCTACCGCTGTTCGTCCTCGACCCCGCCCTGTGGGGTCCCGCGGGTGCTCCCCGCCGGGCCTGGCTGCTGCGCTCGCTGCACGCCCTGTCGGCGTCCATGGACGGGGCCCTGGTGGTGCGCGAGGGCGACCCGGCGACGGTGGTGCCCGCGGTCGCCGACGAGCTGGGCGCGCATTCGGTGCACGTCAGCGCCGACAGCGGTCCGTACGGCCGGGCCCGCGACGAGCGGACCCAAGAAGCGCTGGGGTCGCGTCCGTTGGCGCGCACGGGCACGCCGTACGTGCTGGGACCGGGCACGGTCACCAAGGCCGACGGGACGCCCTACCGGGTGTTCACGCCGTTCTTCCGGGCCTGGCGCGAGCGCGGCGGGCCCGGGCCGGCCGGCCCGCCGCCGGCCGGGCTGCGCTGGGCGCGCACGGTCGAGTCCGCGGGCCTGCCGGACGAGCCCGACCTGGCCGGGGTCGAGCTGCCGGACGTCGGCGAGCAGGCTGCGCTCGAGCGCTGGGCGCGGTTCGCCGACGACCGGCTCGCCGACTACGGCAGCGCGCGCGACCGCCCCGACCTGGGCGGCACCTCGGGCCTGTCGGCGCACCTGAAGTACGGCGAGATCCACCCCCGCACCCTGCTCGCGGACCTCGGTCGCCACAGCGGAGCGGGTGCGGACGTCTTCCGCAGCGAGCTGGCCTGGCGCGACTTCTACGCCGACGTGCTGTGGCACCACCCGGCGAGCGCGCGCGAGTACCTGCGCCCGGCGTACGCGCGGATGCGGTACGACGAGCCCGCCGAGGCGTTCGACGCCTGGCGCGAAGGCCGGACCGGGTTCCCGTTCGTCGACGCCGGGATGCGCCAGCTGCGCGAGACCGGGTGGATGCACAACCGGCTGCGGATGGTCGTCGCCAGCTTCCTGGTCAAGGACCTGCACGTGGAGTGGCAGCACGGCGCGCGGCACTTCATGCGCTGGCTGCGCGACGGCGACCTCGCGAGCAACCAGCACGGCTGGCAGTGGGCGGCCGGCAGCGGCACCGACGCCGCGCCCTACTTCCGGGTCTTCAACCCGGTCTCGCAGGGGGTCAAGTTCGACGCCGACGGCGGGTACGTGCGCCGCTGGGTGCCCGAGCTGGCGCACCTGGCCGGCGCCGCGGCGCACCAGCCGTGGGAGCAACCCGACGGGTACGACCACGGCTACCCGCAGCGGGTGGTCGACCACGCCGCCGAGCGCCTGGACGCGCTCGAGCGGTTCCAGCAGATCCGGGGCTGAGTGCGTGGCGGGCAATCCGCGGCGGCCTCGGCTGCGAAAACGAGAGGAAGCCACATCGTGAACCGACTCTCGAAGGGGGGCCGCATGGCCGCCACCGACCGACGCCTCGGCGCCGTCGCGGACGCCCCCCGCGGAGCCGTGCCCAGCCTGGACGACCTCGTCGGCCAGGTCGCGCTCGGTGACGACGCGGCTTTCGAGGCGCTCTACCGGCGGGTCGGTGGCTCGGTGCTCGGGCTGGTGCGCCGCGTGCTGCGCGACCCCGCCCAGTCCGAGGAGGTCGCCCAGGAGGTCCTGCTCGAGGTGTGGCGCACCGCCACCCGGTTCGACGCCGGCCGCGGCAGCGCGACGTCCTGGATCATGACGATGGCCCACGCCCGCGCCGTCGACCGGGTGCGCTCGGCCCAGGCCTCGTCCGACCG
>JACMOY010000365.1 GCA_014377795.1 Actinomycetota bacterium
ATGACTCCATTGCCGCGCAACGACATCAGAGCCCTGACGGTGTTGCCCAGACCCCCGAGGTCGGGCACCTTCACGTGCACGACGTCGGCGGCGCCGGCGTCGACGAACGCCGCCACGTCCTCGACGGTGTTGCACCACTCGTCGACGACGAGCTGCACCCGTCCGCCACGGGCGCGCACGGCCCGGCGCAGGGCGAGCATCGCGGCAATCTGGGCGGGACGACTGCCGGCGTCCAGCGGGTGCTCGACCCGCAGCGGCAACGGCGCCGCCACGGACTCCAGGTGCAGCAGGTAGTCCGCGATCCGGTCGACGTCGCCGCCGAAGGCCAACCCGATCGTGCCGTAGACATCCAGATGCAGAACCGGGCGGTACGCCGGGTCCGCGCTAAGCGTTACCACCCGCCGGCGCACCCAGCGGACGTAGTCGACGAGCAGCTTGCCGTTCGCACCGACCTTGTCGGCGACGGCGTTGATCAGCCCGTGTGGCAGGGCGTCGACACGGTGCAGCACCATCTTGTCGACGTTGTCGTACCGCTCGTCCCCGCACTGGGCGAAGACCCCGACCGGGCCCAGCTCGACACCTGTGGCGTAGTCGTCGCGCACCACCTCAGCCATGGTCACCCGCCTGGAGCGGGCGACGGCGTCCAACGCGGCCTGGCTGACGCCGTAGCGGATCGCGGTGTGCAGCAGCCCACCGTCCACCTCGATCGCGTCGAGCTCGTCGGCAAGATCGGGGTACGTCGTGAGCTCACGGCCTACCAGCGCGGGAACCAATACGGTCTCGACGACGTGAGCCGCTTCTGCCGCGGAGAAGACCGGGTCGCGACCCCCGACGGCGGCGTACTGCACCGCTGCGCAGTCACCGTGCGCCACCTGTCCGTCGTCCAGCACGAGCAGCACCGACAACGCCTGCGCCGGTTGACGGATCCGGGTGAAGCCTGGCGTCACGGGCGCCCCGGCGTACCCGAAACCGTCCCGCACCGCCCCGCCACGGATCGCTGCCTGGTCGTCGGTGAAGAAACCGCCCTGCACCGGCACCGCGAGCACCCGCGTGACGCGCACCTTCAGAAGACCGACTGCAGCAGCTGGCGGGAGGCGACGATGTGGTCGCGCATCGCCTTCTCGGCCGCCTCCGGGTCGCGTGCCTCGATGGCCTCCAGCAAGCCGGTGTGCGAGAGCATGCTCGAGTTCTGGGCCGGGTGCGTCGCCCAGTACGAACGCCAGAACCTGAGGTTGTGCTGCAGCAGCCGCTCCGCCGCGTCCTGCAGCAGGCTGTTGCGGATCATCCGCACCAAGAACAGGTGGATCTGGTGGTCGTCGTGCAGATAGGTCTCGGTGGCCGCCTCGTCCCTCGCGTGGTCCGCGGCGCCGATCAGGACGCGCAGCTGAGCGATGTCGTCGTCACTGGCCCGCCGCGCAGCGATGTGGGCGACGCCGCACTCGATCGCCTCGCGCGCCTCGAACATGTCGAGCACGTCGTCCAGGCTCAGCGCCGTGACGACGGTGCCGCGACGGGGCATCACCGTGATGAAGCGGTCGCCCGCGAGGCGAGCCACGGCCTCGCGCACCGGCATCCGCCCCAGGCCGATCTCTGTCGCCAGCTGCTGCTCGTTCAGCACCGAGCCAGGCGGGATCCGCAGGTCGAGGATCATCTCGAGCAGGATCTCGTACGCCTGATCGCTGGCCCGACGAGGCTGCGCCACCGTGACGCCCCCCTTCATCGTGCCCCCGCACCGGCGGTCACCGGTGTCGCGACGGCGACGACCGTGGTCACCAGCGTCTCGCGGTCGACGACGAGCATCTGCCCGTTGCCGAGTGTCGTCCAGCCGGCGCTGTCGGTCCACCCGGTCGAGGCGACGACCACGGTATCGGCGTCGGCGCGGTACAGCAGCGGGTAGTAGTCGGGTTCGTCGTACGACGCAGGGTCGTAGCTGCACACCGCGTACAGCGCCTTGGGTGTGAGCAGCATGCAGTTCAGGCTCTTGGCACCTCCCGGAAGCGACGCGACGTCCGCGAGGGTCGACACCAGGGCCTCGACCTCGTCCTGCTCGGCGAGGCGGGAGAGCAGTGCCAGGAAGTAGCGCTCACTGTCGGTCGTCCCGTGCCGCTGGCCGGCGAGATGCGGGGAGATCAGCTGGTCGAGCGCCTCCGGCGGGTCGATCGACCCGTTGTGCCCGAACGCGATCCGTCCATCGGTGAAGGGGTGGGTGTTCTCGAGCGAGAGCCCCAGACCCAGGGTGGCCCACCGCAGGTGAGTCAGGGCTGCTCGTGCGGCACGGCCGGATGCCAGCGAGGTGAAGAGCGGGTTCTCGCGTGCCGAGTCAGGTGCCTTGTGCACCTCGACGTGGTCCGGGTGCTCGCTGAAGGCGTGCCCCCAGCCGTCGCCGTGCTTGCAGGCGAGCTCGAGGAACGCCGCACGTCCATCGCCAAGCACCTCGTCCACGGTGACCGGTGCGCGCGAGACCGAACCGAGCAGCCTGCACATGGCGTCGTCCCTTCGAAGTGGGTGTCAGAGGTAGTTGCTCGATATGCCGCCGTCGAGGACGACGGTCTGGCCGGTGATCCACGAGGCGTCATCGGATGCCAGGAAGCAGGCCAGCCCCGCTGCGTCCTCGGGCCGGCCGAACCGGCCCAGGGGGACGCGGTCCAGCCGCAGCTGGCGGGCCTGCGGGTCAGGGAAGAACGCCTCGACGTGAGCGGTGAGAACGGGCCCGGGTGCAAGGGCGTTGACCCGAACGCCCTGGGGGCCGAGCTGCACGGCCATCGACCGGGTCAGCGCGCGGACGGCGCCCTTGCTCGCTGCGTAGGCGTCCTGGGGGATGCGACAACCCAGCTCAGCCAGGAACGAGCTCATGTTGACCACCGCTCCCCCGCCGGCGGCGACGATGTGGGGGACGGCGTGCTTGCTGCACAACATGGTGCCGTGCAGGTTGATGTCGCTGATGGTGCGCCAGAGCTCGAGGTCGGCGTCGAGGAACGAGACGTCCTGGTGCGGCATGACCCCGGCGTTGTTGAACAGCACGTCGATACCACCGAAGGCCCGCACCACGGCCTCGACTGCGGCCCTCACCTGCGTCTCGTCGCGGACGTCGGCCACCACAGCCAGCGCCTCACCCCCCTGCCCGCGCACGAGGTCGACCGTCTCGTGCGCCGCGTCGTCGCAGAGGTCGAGGACGGCGACGCGAGCACCCTCACGGGCGAACCGCAGGCTGCTGGCGCGACCCAGCGCCCCACCGGCGCCAGTCACGATGGCGCGCCTGTCGGTGAGCAGGCTCACGCGCCACCACCCAGGCCGTAGAGCGTCCGCGCGTTGTCGCGCAGCACCTGCTCGCCACCGCGTCGGGCCTGGGCCGCAGTGAGATCACCGTCGTCGACGAGCTCGCCCAGGGCTGCGCCGATCAGCCGTCGCCCGTCGTGCGCGCCCATCCAGTGCAGCTCGGGGACGCGGGCGCCGTCGGAGCTGTACATCAGCTTGCTCAGCGGCGCAGCACCCAGTGCCGCCCGCGTCATCGACCGCATCTCTGGCCGCGACAGGAACGGGATGCCGTAGGACAGGTCGAGGAAGGCGTTGCCGTACACCGCCGCGAGGTAGGCGCCCTCCCGGAAGAACGGCCAGCAACCGTGCAGCAGGACCACCGGCATGTGGCGGTACGCCCGCTCCTCGAGGACGTCGCGCAGCAGCAGCGGGTGGGCCGAACGCAGGTCGGCGTCCGGGTCGCCGTACCCGACGTGGAACTGCACCGGCAGCTGCTCGGCCGCGGCCACCTCGAAGGCGACGTGCAGCAGCGTGTCGAGCAACGGCTTGTGCCCCAGCCGAACCGAACCGGTCAGCTCGACCTCGCGACGGGCCTCGGCAAAGGACGCGGTCGCCTCGTCTCTCGGCCAGCGCCGGATGTCCAGGCCGGTGCGGTACCCGGCGATGCTCTTGAAGCCCGCGAATCCCCTGCTGCGCGCGCCTTCCAGGTTTGCCCGCGTGGCACCCAGCAGGTCGTCGTACGTCGGTGCCGCGGCGACCAGGTCCTGCAGCTCGAGCTCGAGACGCAGCAGCAGAGCCACCTCGGTGCCGAGCTCGTCGACCTGCAGGCAGGCCGCCGGATCCGGGTAGCCGGTGTCGATGACCAGGGCGCCGACGCCCGCGTCGGTGAACAGCCGGCGTGCCAGCTCGGCGTCGCCGTACGGAGCGCGCGCGGCGAGAACGTCGGCCTCGCCCGCGGCGACCCCGTGGTGGCGCGCCATCTCGGTGACCAGCCGCTGGTAGAACACCGTGTCGGCGACCGCCTCGGTGCGCATCATCGGGTCGGGCGACTCGCTGAACAGCGAGCGCCATCCGCCGACGTCCCCACCGCCGGCGCCGCGCTCGACCCCGTGGCAGTGGTTGTCGACGACCGCGACGTCGCTGAGGTCGACGTGGGTGGGGGGCACGTCAGAACCGGTAGAAGTGCTGGCGGATCTCGAAATCGAGGTCCTCGCTGGCGAAAGCGGCCGCCTCGGAGCGACGCACCGCGAGGTAGCACCGTCCCAGCAGCGGGCCCAGGGCGCCCATCAGCACCGGGTCGGCCTCCAGTGCGTCCAGCGCTTCGTCCATGCTGCTCGGCAGGGGCCGCACGTTGGCCCGAGCGAGGTCCTGCGTCGACATCGTCGCCGGGTCGTGCTCGCACGGGTCGCCGGGGTCGAGCTCGCGCTCGATGCCGTCCAGACCGCAGGCGATCAGGGCGCCCAGCGAGAGGTAGGGGTTGGCGCTGGGGTCGGACACCTTGTACTCGATGTTGTAGGACTGCTCCTCGCGCTGGAAGAACGGCGACGCGATCCGCAGCGCGGCCTCCTTGTTGTCGAAGCCCCAGGCTGTGGTCGCGGCCGCCCAGGCGCTTGGCTTGAGGCGTCGGAAGGAGTTGTAGCTCGGCACGGTCAGGGCCGTGAGCGCCGGCAGGTGCTCGGTGACGCCGGCGATGAAGTGCCGCCCCAGGGTCGACAACCCGCCGGGCTCGGCCACGTCGTACAGCAGGCTGCGCCGGCCCTCGAGGTCCCACAGGCTGAAGTGCACGTGCGCCCCGCTGCCGATCTCGTCCGGGAAGGGCTTGGCCGCGAACGACGCCAGCAGCCCTCGCCGCGAGGCGACACCGCGCACCGTGTCACGGAACTTCATCTGGTTGTCGGCCGCGCCCAGGGCGTGGGTGTGCGGGATCGAGATCTCTTGCTGGCCCGGCCCGTACTCGTTGATCGCCTGCTCGACCTGCATGCCCTGAGCCGTCAGGGCGTCGACCGTCTCGAGCATCAGGTCGCCGGCGTGGTCGTGGCCGATCGCGCTGTACACCGGCGCGTGGCCGGACGCGTCGTACGGCACGTAAGCACCGTCGCGCTCGCTCGCGACGTAGTACTCGTTCTCGAAGGTGGCCGCGATGGTGATGCCGTGCCCCGCCGCCCGGTCGATCGCGCGCTGCAGGAACGAGCGCGGGCAGGCGCCCCAGTCCGTCCGGTCGTGGTCGAGCTGGTTGCACAGCACGCTCGCGCTGCCCGGCGCCCACGGCAGGACCGTGAAGGTCGCCGGATCGGGCACCAGGCGGATCTCACCGACCGGCTCCATCCCCTCGATCGGGATGACCTGCTCGAGCAGGTTGATCGACATCTGCGCCCGGGTCAGGCCCACGCCCTCGAGCATCTTGTGCTCGAGCTGGTCGACGTGGATCGCCTTGGTGCGCGCCACCCCGCTGACGTCGCAGTACTCGAACCGCACCAACCGCACCCCGGCGCTCCTGGCCGCCTCGCAGACCTGCTGGATTGCCGCGGTCGTCATCGGTGCCTGCCTTCTCCTGCAACGGGAATGGTCACAGCATCACGTCCCCGCCGTTGGGGCCGAGCGTCTGACCGACGTAGTACGAGCCGTCGTCGGAGGCCAGCATCACGGCAGTGGGCACGACCTCGCTCACCTCACCGAAGCGTCCGATCGGCAGCTCGGCGAGCTTGGCGGCGCGCCAGGCCGGCGTCTCGGCGTCCAGCAACGGGGTCTGGATCGGGCCGGGGGCGATGGCGTTGACCAGCACACCGCGGCGCGCCACCTCGCGCGCCTGCGCCTTGGTGAACGCGATGACCGCGCCTTTGCTCGCGCAGTAGTGGGCGACCTCGGTGCCGCCGATCTGGCCGAGCTGCGACGCGATGTTGATGACCCGCCCCCACCCGCGCGCGAGCATCGGCTCGATCAGGACGCGCGTGACGAGGAAGGTGCCGCGCAGGTTGACGGCCAGCACGCGGTCCCAGTCCGCGACGGGCATGTCCTCGAGCAG
>JACMOY010000366.1 GCA_014377795.1 Actinomycetota bacterium
CACCTGCGGCATCACCTGGGGCCCCGCCGCCGGAACGGGTTGCCGACGGCGACCCAGGTGCTGCACCATCGACGTCATGACGACGTGCACCCGCTCGTGGTGGCTCCGCTAGGGCGGCCACCCTCTTCGTCAGTACCCGGGCCGCCCACGACGGGCGGCCCCGTCGGTGCCGGCGTCAGTGTCAGACGCTTGCGTCGATCTCGTCCCCGTGAGCGGCTCCTGAAACCCAGGAGCTCCGATGATCGACAGTCCGTCCCTCCGCCAGCGCGTCTTCACCGGTCTGAAGCCGACCGGCCGGCTCCAGCTCGGCAACTACCTCGGTGCGATCCGTCCGGTCCTCGACCTGGCGGCCGACGCCGCCAACGACGTCCTGGTCTGCGTCGTCGACCTGCACGCGCTGACGGTCGAGCATGACCCCGCTCGGCTGCGGGCCGACACCCGCGAGATGGCCACGACGCTGCTGGCCTGCGGTCTGGACGCCAGTGCGACGCTGTTCGTCCAGTCCGCCGTGCCCGCCCACACCGAGCTGTCCTACCTGCTCGAGTGCACTGCGACGTACGGCGAGATGCAGCGGATGGTGCAGTTCAAGGAGAAGGGCCGAGGCAACCCCTCGACGCGGTTGTCGCTGCTGACCTACCCGGCCCTGATGGCGGCCGACATCCTGCTGCACCGCACCGACGTCGTCCCGGTGGGGGACGACCAGCGTCAGCACCTCGAACTGGCCATCGCGCTGGCCCGCCGCTTCAACGCCCGCTACGGTGAGGTGTTCACCGTGCCGCGCGCAGCCGTTCAACCGGCCGCCGCCCGGGTCAAGGACCTGCGTGACCCGACGTCCAAGATGGGCAAGTCCGGAGCCGACCCGTCCGGCGTGTTGTTCCTGATGGACGCCGCCGACACGATCGCCGCCAAGGTGCGGCGGGCCGTGCCCGACGACGACCCGTCACTGACGGCGGACGACCCGGCGCGCCCCGGGGTCACCAACCTCGCGGTGGTGCTCGGCGCCGTGACCGGCAGGTCCGCCGAGCAGGCCGTGGCTGGGCTGCACGGTGCCGCCGCACTGAAGGCGGCCGTCACCGACGCCGTGGTCGACCTGCTCGAGCCGCTGCAGCGCCGCCACCGTGAGCTCGCAGCCGACCCCGACGCGGTGACCGCTCTGCTCGCCGCCGGTGCCGGCGTCGTCCTCGACGAGGCGTCGCACACTCTCGACGCGGCGCGAGGGGCCATGGGTCTGCTGACGCGGTCAGATCGTTAGCACAGGTAATGAGATATGCTAAGGACATGCCCGTGCCTTCACGTACCGAACTGCGCTGCGCCTCGCTCTCAGCAGAGCTGCGGGTCGCGCTGCTGCACACCTCTCGTCGGCTGCGTATCGAGCGCAGCTCGGACGACGTCACACCGGGTCAGTTCACCGTGCTGTCGGTGCTCGACCGGCACGGGCCGCTGACGCCGCGCGAGATCGCCGAGCACGAGAAGGTGCGGCCGCCGTCGATGACTCGCACGCTCGCCGCCCTCGAGGTCCTCGGCCTGGTGACGCGCACCGACCACCCCACCGACGGTCGTCAGGTGCTCATGTCGCTCTCGGAGCAGGGTCGACGTGAGGTCGCCGAGACGCGCCGTCGCCGCGAGGCCTGGCTGGCGCGTCGGCTGACGGCCCTGGACCCCGAGGAGCTCGAGATCATGGCCCGCGCCGCGGTGATCCTCAACAAGGTCGTGGCGGAGTGAGCCCCACCTTCCGCGCGCTGCGCACGTTCAACTACCAGCTGTGGATGAGCGGTGCGATCGTCTCGAACGTCGGCACCTGGATGCAGCGGGGGGCCCAGGACTGGCTGGTGCTGACGGTCCTCACCGACCACTCGGCGGTGGCGCTGGGGATCACGACCGGCCTGCAGTTCGCCCCCATGCTCGTGCTGGCCCCGATCGCCGGGGTGCTGGCCGACCGGATGCCCAAGCGGCGCCTGCTGATGATGACCCAGGCGGCGATGGGCAGCATCGGGCTGGTGCTCGGACTGCTCGTCGTCACCGGCACCGTCCGGTTGTGGATGGTCTACGTGTGCGCTCTGGCGCTCGGCGCCGCTGCGGCCGTCGACGCCCCGGCCCGTCAGGCGTTCGTCAGCGAGATGGTGCCGCGCGAGGACCTCAGCAACGCGGTGAGTCTGAACAGCGCGTCCTTCCACGCCGCGCGCATCGTCGGGCCGGCCCTGGCCGGTCTGCTCATCGCTTGGGTCGGCACCGGCCCGGTCTTCCTGATCAACGCGGCGTCCTTCCTCGCCGTCATCGCCTCACTGAGCCGGATGCGGGTCCGCGAGCTGGTGCCACCACCAGCGGCCGCGCGCGGCAAGGGACAGATGCGGGCCGGTCTGCGGTACGTACGGCGGCGACCCGACCTGGTGCTCGTGCTCGCCGTCGTGGGCATGGTCGGCACCTTCGGCCTGAACTTCCAGATGACCACGGCGCTGATGGCCACCTCGGTGTTCCACAAGGGTCCCGGCCAGTACGGCCTGCTGGGTTCGATCATGGCCATCGGCTCGCTCAGCGGAGCGCTGCTCGCGGCCCGTCGCGAGAAGCCGACGCTGCGCCTGGTGGTCGGCTCGACCTTCGCCTTCGGGGTGTTCAGCTCGATCGCCGCGGCGATGCCGACGTACACGCTGTTCGCCATCGCCCTGGTGCCCGTCGGGCTGTCGTCGCTGACCCTGATGACCAGCGCGAACGCCACCGTCCAGCTGTCGGTGTCGCCAGAGATGCGCGGTCGCGTCATGGCGCTGTACATGGCGATCTTCATGGGCGGCACACCCCTGGGCGCGCCGATCATCGGCTGGGTGGGTGCGCAGTTCGGGGCCCGCTGGACGATCGGGGTCGGCGGCATCGTCGCCCTGCTCACCGCGGTGACGGCCGTCGTCTGGGCGATGGCCAGCGATCGCGTCGTCGTCCGGGTGCGCCGACGCCAGACGCCCCACCTGCTGATCCAGCGGCCTGCCACGGCACGTAGCGAGGTCACCGCGGACGTCGGCGAGCCGGTCCCGGCAGCCTGATCGCAGCAGCCGTGCGACGTAGAGTGCAGCTGTGACTCCACGACCCGCGCCATGACCCCTCGCGTGCGTCGTCTGGTCGTCACCGTCGCCCTGGTCGCGCTGGTCCTGGCGGCAGCGATCGGCTCGCTGGTGCGGTGATGGTCGGTTGATGGTGTCAGCGCTGCTGCTGGCCGCGGCGCTCACACCTGCCCCGGTCGTGGTGCAGGACCCCCGGATCACCGAGTCCAGCGGCCTGGTCGCGAGCCCGACCCGCCCCGACCTGGTCTGGACAGTCAACGACTCGGGGTCCTCGGCGGTCGTGTACGGCGTCTCGCTGCGCACCGGCCGCACGGTCGCCACGCTGCGGCTGGCGAAGACCGACGCGCGCGACATGGAGGCGATGACCGCGACCCGCGGTGCGGACGGCGCCGGGCTGCTGTGGATCGGCGACGTCGGCGACAACCGGGCGGTGCGCGCCAGCGTGGTGCTGCGGCTGGTGCGGGAGCCGGTGCCGACCGCCTCGGCCACGGTGCGCCCGGTCTCGCTGAGGGTGCGCTACCCGGACGGCCCGCACGACGTCGAGACCCTGATCTGGACGCCGGACCGGCGTCTGCTGCTCGTCACCAAGAACCTGTTCTCGGGAGTCGTCTACGAGGTGCCGGCGCCGGCGGTGGCAGCCGCCATCGCCGGGCGCAGCACCCTCGATCCGGTGTCGGCGCAACCGGTGGCCGAAGTGGCCATGTCCCTGGTGACCGACGGGGCTGCGCTGCCCGACGGGCGGATCATCCTGCGCGGCTACTCCGGCGCCACCATCTACCGCTCCCCGCCGCGCGCGGGCGGCGAGGGACAGGCGCTCCAGCCGCTGCAGCAGGTTGCGCTGCCGGCCCAGCCGCAGGGCGAGACCCTCACCGTCGTGGACGGCGGTCGCGCCGTCCTGGTCGGCTCCGAGGGCAAGCGCCAGCCCCTCCAGCGGGTCGAGCTGCCCCCTGCGGTGACGGCACCCACGACGACCACCGGGCCGGCGACCACCGGGCCGGCGACCACGGGGCCGGCGACCACCGGACCCAGCCCGGCGACAACGGGCCCGTCGGCCGCACCTCGGGCGATGAACCCGGCGCCCGGCCCGCGACGTCCGCTGCTGGCGCTGGCCACGATCGCCGTGGCGCTGGTGGCCGGCG
>JACMOY010000367.1 GCA_014377795.1 Actinomycetota bacterium
CCCCCCCCCGCCCGCCGCCCCCGCCCCCCCCCCCCCGCGCCCCCCCCGCCCGCCCGGGACCGTCGTCGAGCGGGCCCGGCGCGGCGCCGACGTCGGTGGCCTGGTCGGGCCGCTCGAGGCCGACGCCGCGCGGTGCGAGCGCGACCTGATCGTGGCCGCCGCCACCCGCCGGGACGACCAGCGCGACCGGGCCCGCGCCCACGCGCTGCGCGCCGAGCTGGTCGCGCTCGGCGAGCGCGTCGCCACCGTCGCCGACACCTGCGTCGCCCAGGTGCTGCACGCCCCCACCCTCGCCGTCCCGCGGGTCGAGTCGCTCGGGCCGGTGCCGGACGACGCGACCACCGTCGACGCGTACCTGCTGCGGCTGTCCACCGCCGCCCGCGCCCTCGCGTTCGCCGAGAACACCTACGCCGCACCGGTTTCCGAGCGCAACGAGCTGCGCAACCTGCTCGACCTGTACCGCGCGAAAGCCGCAGCCACCGGACGCGACGCCGATCCCGAGGTCGCCCAGCTGCACGACCAGGCGCGCGCCGTCCTGGGTCGGACGCCGACCGACCTCGGGCGGGCCCGCGCCGTGGTCGCCGCCTTCCAGCTGCTGCTCACCGCGCACCCCGGGGGAACACGATGACCACGACGACCTGCACCCAGCCGGGTTGCACCGGGACGATCCTGGACGGGTACTGCGACGTCTGCGGGTCGCCGGCGGGAGCGGCCCCGCCTGCGGTCGCCGGCGTCAGCAGCGCCGGCGTCGACAGCACCCCGTCGACGGTCTCGCGGGCGTCATCGCGGCTCGCGTCCGCGCCGATGGGCTCGGCGCGCACCGCCGGCGCCACCAAGGTCACCCGGCGCACCGGGACGTCCTCGGTGCGGCTGCGCACCGCACGCCTGGGGGCGGGCCTGACGACGGTGCCCCCGCAGCCCGCGATCGACGCCGCGACGGCGCTGATGGTCGACCCGCAGGTGCCCGAGGACAAACGGGTCTGCCCCTCGTGCGGCGCCGCGGTCGGGCGCTCGCGGCAGGGCCAGCCCGGGCGCACCGAGGGGTTCTGCCCGCAGTGCCGCAACCCGTTCTCGTTCACCCCCAAGCTGACGCCCGGCACCCTGGTCGCCGGCCAGTACGACGTCGCCGGCGCGCTCGCGCACGGTGGGCTCGGCTGGATCTACCTGGCCCGCGACCGCAACGTGTCCGACCGCTGGGTGGTGCTGAAGGGACTGCTGAACTCCGGGGACGCCGACGCGCTGACCGCCGCCATCGCCGAGCGGCAGTTCCTCGCCCAGGTCGAGCACCCGCTGATCCTCGAGATCTACAACTTCGTCTCGCACGAGGGCGCCGGGTACATCGTCATGGAGTACATCGGCGGCACCTCGCTGAAGTCGTTGCTGAAGCAGCGGATGCGCGTCGCCGGGCGCTACGACGCGCTGCCGCTCGACCAGGCGATCGCCTACGTCCTCGAGATCCTGCCCGCCTTCCAGTACCTGCACGACCTCGCGCTCGTGTACTGCGACTTCAAGCCCGACAACATCATCCAGGTCGGCGACGACGTCCGGCTGATCGACCTCGGGGGCGTACGACGCCTGCAGGACAACGACTCCGCGATCTACGGCACGGTCGGCTACCAGGCGCCCGAGGTGCCGGACGTCGGCACCAGCGTGGCGTCGGACATCTACACGATCGGGCGCACCCTGGTCGTGCTGGCCATGGAGTTCCGCGGCTACCAGTCCACGTACGTCGCGTCGCTGCCGCTGGTGGCCGACACCCCGCTGTTCCAGCGCCACGACTCGTTCTACCGGCTCGTCGCCAAGGCCTGCGCGCCCGACCCGGCCGACCGCTTCGCCTCGGCGGCCGAGCTGCGGGTGCAGCTGCTGGGGGTGCTGCGCGAGGTGGTCGCCACCGACCGCCCCGGCGACGCCGCAGCCCGGCACGCGCCGCCGTCCGTGCTGTTCGAGGCGCCCAACGTCTCGGACGCGACGCTCGGCTGGCGCGACCTGCCGCGCCTGGTCGTCGACGGCAGCGACCCGCAGGTCGGGTGGCTGGCGACGGTGAGCGTGGACGACCCCACCGAGCGGCTGGCGCTGCTGGCGACCGCCCCCGAGGCGACGCCGGAGGTCCTGCTGGCGACCGGCCGCACCGCGCTGGAGGGTGGGCGTGTCGACCTGGTCGACTCGGCGGCCGAGCAGCTGCTCGCGGTCGACCCGTGGGAGTGGCGGGCGGTGTGGCTGCAGGGCCTGAAGGCGTTGCACGAGAACGACGGCAGTGCGGCGCAGGCCGCGTTCAACGCCGTGTACGGGCAGGTGCCGGGTGAGCTCGCACCCAAGCTGGCCCTGGCTCTGGCCTGTGAGGCCAGCGCCGAGCCGGACGTCGCCGAGACGCTGTTCGAGGTGTGCGCCCGCAGCGACGCCGCGTACACCGCGCCCGGGGCGTTCGGCATGGCCCGCATCCGCGCCGCGCGCGGGGACGTCGACGGGGCCGTGGCCGCGCTCGACCTGGTCTCACCGACCAGCCGCGCGTTCACCGAGGCCCGGCGGCAGCGGGCCGCGCTGCTGGCCTCGCCCGGCGCCGGGCTACCCGCCCTCTCGTCCGCCATGACGAGCATCGACGGGGTGGGCATCGACCCGGTCGACCGCGCCAGGCTCACGGCCGACGTCCTCGCCGCGGCGTTGGAGCAGGTGCGCGCGCACGGCCCCGAACCCACGATCCGGATCGGCGGGCACACCGCCGCCGAGCCGTCCCTGCGCGACGGCCTCGAAAGCGCCTACCGAGCCCTCGCCGCCATGACGCCCGGTCGCGACGACAAGGTCGAGCTGGTCGACCGGGCCAACACCGTGCGTCGCTGGACGCTGCGATGAGCGACGCGGGGGCGCCGTCCGCCCTGACCTGCGTCGAGTGCGGTGCCGCCGTCAGCGCCGACGCGAGGTTCTGTGAGGCCTGCGGCGCGGACCTGCCGGGCGAGCCGGCCGGTGTCGCGCTTCCGGCCGAGCCGCCGGTCGACACGCCTGCACCCACCCGTGCCGCCTGCAACCAGTGCGGCGGCACCGTCGACGACGACGGCTACTGCACCACCTGCGGCGCCAAGGCCCCGCGCGAGCGCGACCACTTCACCGAGCAGCCGCAGGCGTGGGTGGCGGGGGTGTGCGACCGCGGCATCCGGCACGTGCGCAACGAGGACGCGATGGCGCTGGACGCCGAACCCCTCCCGGTCCGGCGGGCTGTCCTGGTC
>JACMOY010000368.1 GCA_014377795.1 Actinomycetota bacterium
ACCCGCAGGGTCAGCACGGTCGGTGCCGTGCGGCGTAGGGCCAGGACGGCCTTGCCGGTGGAGGACGTCGTGGCGCCGGCGAGCACCCGCCAGCCGGTCGCCTGGGTCCAGCCCTGCAGCTGCACCGCGGTGGCGACCGGGCCGGTCACCGAGGCGACCGACGTGCTGATCCGCGCCGACGCCCCGACGTACGCGGTCGCGGGGGCGGCGATCGCCACCACGACGGGGGCCGGGGCAGGTGCTGTCGGGGTCACCGTCGTCGGGGGCACGCTCGTCGTGGTCGCGGGGGTCGTCGCCGCGGCGCTGCTGGTGGTCGGCGCAGCACCGAGCACCGGCACGACGTCCAGGAACGCCGACCGGGCGGTGTTCCACGCGCCGGCCAGGTAGCCGCTCAAGGTCGGCGCGTCGTCGAAGTAGTCGTCGTGACTGCAGTCCAGGCGACCCTCGTCACCTGCTGCAGCGCACCGGGTGACGATGGCCGCACCCGACCCGTCGTCGTAGCACAGGGCGTCGTCCTCATCGGTGCAGTGCCCGTTGACCGTGGCATGCGGCGCACCGGGCTGCACACCGCCCAGCATGTGGGTCAGCTCGTGCGCCGGCGTCGAGTGACCGCCGTTTCGCACCGCCCAGCAGGCGGTGTCGACCCGTGCGTACTGCGCGACCGCCCCGTTGTTGGCGTTGGCAGACGTCGGCTCGGAGTCCTGCACCATCTGGCCGATGCCGCACAGGGTCGAGGCGTCGGCGAAGGCGAGGTACTTGCGGTCGGAGCGGCCGTGGCCGGCTGCCCTCAGCTGGGCGGCCAGCCGGTCCAGGCCCAGGTTGCCGGTGAGGGCGCCGTCGTCGACGACGACCTCGGGCAGCACGGGCAGGCAGGCGTCGTCCTGTACCCAGCGCACCCGTCGACCGGAGGTCGGTGACGAGACGGCAAAGGTGTCGTCGACGTCGGCCACGAAGGAGCGCAGCGACGGCAGCAGGGCGGCGTACCGGCTGGGGGTGCTGGCCTCGCGCACGTACAGCACCTGCACGCGGTCACCGTCGGTGGTGCCGGTGCACGACGGGCTGACGTGCTCGGCCAGCCCACCGAGGGCCGCGGTGCCGCCGGGCACCGAGAGCACGCTCACGACGGCGCCGCGCTCAGCCGCGGAGCCGGACGCGAGGCGGGCGCCGTGCGGGGCGAGGGGCGAGGGGGCGACCCGGTAGACGGCCCGGTGGGCGCTCGCTCCCGAGCGCGCGACCAGCGCGGCCGTGGCCACGTGGGCTCGGACGTCTACCCCGGCCGCCGGGACGTCGGGGTGGGTGCGGACGACGTGGGCGGGTGACGTCGTGGGGCGCGCGGCCGCGGTGGTGACGGCGCCGGCCGAACCCGCCGCGGGCGCGAGCGCGCAGACCGACGCGGTCGTCGCGAGCACGATCACAGGGCGCATGAGGGCCCGATCGGCATGCGAGCGCACAGACTTGAGCCGGCCGCCCACCTGTTCTCAGTCCGAGGGGGTGGCAGCGGCGCCGGGGGCGCCGAACGAGACCTGTGGGGCCACCCGGACGGCGAGGTCCTCGGCCTCGAAGTACTCGGCGCGGCCGATGTGGAACAGCCCCGCTACGACGTTGGAGGGAACGGTCTCGACCTTGGTGTTCAGCGAGCGCACGTTCGCGTTGTAGAACCGTCGGCTCGCCGCCAGCCGGTCCTCGGTGTCGGTCAGGTCGCGTTGCAGCTGCAGGAAGTTCTGGTTGGCCTTCAGGTCGGGGTAGGCCTCGGCGACGGCGAACAGCCGGCCGAGCGCAGCGGTCAGCACGTTCTCCTGCTGGGCCTGCTGGGCCGGTGAGGACCCGGGGGCCGCGGCCATGGCGCGGGCGTTGGTGACCGCCTGCAGGGTCTCGCGCTCGTGCGCGGCGTACCCCTTGACGGTCTCGACCAGGTTCGGGATCAGGTCGTGGCGACGGGTCAGCTCGACGTCGATCTGGCGCCAGGACTCCTGCACGACGTTGCGCAGCCGCACCAGGCCGTTGTAGAGCCCGACCCCGACCAGGACCAGCAGCACGAGCAGGACGATCACGACGAGCAGGACGACGAGGCCGCCGGTCATGGTGCTTCCTTCCGCAGTGGTGAGGCGAGCGTACCGGGGTCGTGTCCGTGGTCCAGCCAGACGAACCGCGGGATCCCGTCGACGACGGCACGCAGCATGGCGAGGCGCTCGTCGACGCCGGGGCCGCTCAGCCGGCCCGGCGTCCAGGCCAGGGCCCAGCCCTCGGCCACCCGCAGCGACACGTCCTCGTGGGTGAGCAGCTGCTCGACCACGCGGGGGCTGAGCAGGTCGGTGGCGAGCTTGGGGCTGGCCGCGGTGACCCGCTGCCGGCGGTTGAAGTCGGCGTGCTCGATCTCGACGTCCTGGCCGCCGAGGGCCGTCACGAACCGCTGCCCGAGGCCCTCCGGCACCACCTGGACCGGCCCGATCACCACCGGCAACCGCATCGCCACCACCTGGACGTCGTGCTCCTCGCGCTGCCGGGTCGTCGTCATCTGACCGTTGGGGCCGGTCGAGGTCACCGTCCGGTATGTCGCGTAGCGGTAGGTGAAGGCCAGCTCGCCGTACCCGCCGCGCGTCCCGGTGCACACGTCCTGCGCCCGGGGGTCCTCACCGACACCGAACGGGGGCCCGCCGAACGCCTGCGACCAGCGGTCGTCCTCGTCCACCAGCTGCCACCCACCGGCCGCGGCCCACGCCCGCAGCGCCTGCTCGCGGGCCTGCTCGCGGCGGTAGGCGAGGACGCCGAGCGCCACGACCACGGCCAGCCCGAGCACGGCCAGCGCGACGAGCAAGGACGAGTCCACGCCCGTTGGGACGTCACGTCCGGGCCCCCGGTTCCGTGCTCGGCGACCGGATCAGAGCCCCAGCTCGGCCTTGCCGAACGCATACCGGTAGTCCAGGCCCTGCTCGGCGATGGCCTCGGCCGATCCGGTGTCGCGGTCGACGATCACGGCGACGCCGACCACCTCAGCCCCGGCCTCGCGCAGCGCTCGCACCGCCGTCAGCACCGAGCCACCGGTGGTGCTGGTGTCCTCGATCGCCAGCACCCGGCGTCCGGCGACGTCGGGGCCTTCGATCCGCCGCTGCAGGCCGTGGGACTTGCCCTCCTTGCGGACGACGAACGCGTCCAGCCGCCGCCCGCGCGCGTGGGCGGCGTGCAGCATCGCCGCGGCGACCGGGTCGGCGCCCAGCGTCAGGCCGCCCACGGCGTCGAAGTCCAGGCCCGCGACGAGGTCGAGCATCACCTCGCCCACCAGGGGTGCGGCGTGCCCGTCCAGGGTGATCCGCCGCAGGTCGACGTAGTAGTCCGCCGTCGCACCGCTGCTCAGCGTGACCTCGCCGTGCACGATCGCGGTGTCGACGATGCGGGCGAGCAGGGCGGCACGGGCGTCGGGCGAGGTCATGGCCGGGACCTTATCCGTGGTCGACCGCCCACTAGGTTCGACCCGTGCGCATCGCGACCTGGAACGTCAACTCCGCCCGCGCCCGCGTCGACCGGATCGCCGCGTGGATCGAGCGCAGCGACGTCGACGTCGTGGCGCTGCAGGAGACCAAGTGCAAGGACGAGCAGTTCCCCACCGCGGTCTTCGAGGCGCTCGGTTACGAGGTGGCCCACCACGGCTACTCGCAGTGGAACGGCGTGGCGATCCTGTCGCGGGTCGGCATCGCGGACGTCGAGACCGCGTTCGCGGGTCAGCCGCAGTGGGGTGACCCGCCGGCGTCCGAGGCGCGGGCGCTCGGCGCGACATGCGGCGGCGTGCGCATCTGGTCGCTGTACGTCCCCAACGGCCGGGCTCTCGGCGACCCGCACCTCGCCTACAAGCTGGACTGGCTGGAGCGGTTGCGTCTTGCCGCCAGCGGCTGGCTGGCAACGGATCCTTCGGCCCAGATGGCCCTGATGGGTGACTGGAACATCGCCCCGCAGGACGAGGACGTCTGGGACATGGA
>JACMOY010000369.1 GCA_014377795.1 Actinomycetota bacterium
CCGCGGTCACCGGTCAGGCGCAGGTGCTGCGCGGCCGGCTCGCCCGCCAGCACGGCGACCGGTTCGCCCGCGCGAGCGGCTGGGGCACCGGGTACGACGTCGCCGAGGTCGACGAGCTGTGCGACCAGGTCGCCGACTACTTCGACGGCGACCGCGCGCTGGCCGTGGACACGTTGCGCGACAAGGTCTTCGGTATGCGTCGCGGTGCCCGTGCGTACGACGAGCGCGCGGTCGACGCCTACCTCGACCGGGTGGTCGCGGTCATGATCAAGGTCGGCTGACCACTCGCGGCGCCGGTCGCTCGAGCAGGCCCAGCACCCGGTCGACCTGGATCTGCAGGACGACGCGGGCCGAGTTCTCCCGTGGCTGCCGGTATCGCTCGGCGTAGCGCCGCACCGCGTCGGCCACCGGCTCGGGGTGCACCAGGACGCTGACCGGTCCCTCGAGCGTGATCCAGCGCCAGCTCTCGAACTGGCACACGACGGCGCGACCACCCCGCATCGCGTTCGACGCCTTCATCGTGTCGCCGCCGGTGATGATCCGCACGAGCCCGGTGTCGTCGTCCCAGGTGAACCCGACGGGCACCACGTGCGGCGAGCCGTCCTTGCGCAGGGTGGTCAGCGTCGCCAGGTGCCGCTCGCGCAGGAAGTCCAGTGCGGTGGAAGGCAGCTCGCGCGGGTCCAGGCTCACGACACCAGCCTGTCAGAACCCTGGCACCCCGTCTCAGCGCACCTCGACCGTCACGTCGTGGCCGATGGTCCTGGCCAGCCTCAGGTCTCGCGCAGCTGCAGCGACCGACGTCGCATCCCGTCGCTGGACGGCCACCGCCTGATCCGCAGGTGCTCCAAGGTCGGTCAGCACGTCAAAGGCCTCGGCGCCGTCAACACCCCGCGCGAGATCAGCAAGCGCAGCGCCGAGCCGACCTCGTGGTCCAGCAGGTTCGGGGCCGCGAGCTGCTCGCCGGACAGCAACCCGCAGGTCGTCGATGCCGGGTCTGGGCCTGGCGTGAGTGCGCGGCGCGCGGGAGGATGCGCCCATGACCGACGCGACGACGACGTCCACCGGCGCCTGGGCCGAGGCCCACCGGCGCAGCCTCACCGACCCCGAGGAGTTCTGGGGCGAGGCCGCCCGGGGCATCGACTGGATCACGGCACCGACCCAGGTGCTCGACGCGTCGAACCCGCCGTTCTACCGGTGGTTCGCCGGCGGGGTGATGAACACCTGCTTCAACGCCCTCGACCGCCACGTCATCGCCGGTCGGGGTGAGCAGCCCGCGCTGGTCTACGACTCGCCGGTGACCGGCTCGGCCCGCACCTACACCTACGCCCAGCTGCTCGACCAGGTCGCGCGGTTCGCCGGCGTGCTGCGCGCGCTGGGGGTCACCAAGGGCGACCGCGTCGTCGTCTACATGCCGATGGTGCCCGAGGCCGTCATCGCGATGCTCGGCTGCGCGCGCATCGGTGCGGTGCACTCGGTGGTGTTCGGGGGGTTCGCGCCCGCCGAGCTCGCCGCGCGGATCGACGACGCCCAGCCGAAGGTGATCGTGTCCGCGTCGTGCGGGGTCGAGCCGTCGCGGGTGGTCGAGTACAAGCCGATGCTCGACGCCGCGATCGCGAAGGCTTCGCACGTTCCCGACCACTGCGTGATCCTGCAGCGCCCGCAGGCCGTCGCGGCCATGGGCGAGCGCGACATCGACTGGGCCACGGTGATGCGCGACGGCGCGGTGCCGACGTCCGAGTGCATACCGGTGGCCGCCACCGACCCGCTCTACGTGCTCTACACCAGCGGCACCACCGGCAAGCCCAAGGGCATCGTGCGCGACAACGGTGGCCACGCCGTCGCGCTGCACTGGTCGATGAAGAACGTGTTCGACACCGGGCCGGGCGAGGTGTGGTGGACCGCCAGTGACGTCGGCTGGGCCGTCGGCCACTCCTACATCGTTTACGCGCCGCTGCTCGCCGGGTGCACGACGGTGCTCTACGAGGGCAAGCCGGTGGGCACGCCGGACGCCGGCGCGTTCTGGCGGGTGATCGCCGAGCACGGCGTCAGCGCCCTGTTCACCGCGCCCACCGCGATCCGCGCGATCAAGAAGGAGGACGCGAGCGGTGCGCTGCTCGCCGACCACGACACGTCGTCGCTGCGCACGCTGTTCCTCGCCGGTGAACGGCTCGACCCCGACACCTACCACTGGGCGGGGGAGCGGCTCGGCGCCCCCGTCATCGACAACTGGTGGCAGACCGAGACGGGGTGGCCGATCTGCGCGAACCCGCGCGGCCTGCAGGCGCTGCCGGTCAAGCCGGGGTCGCCGACCGTGCCCATGCCCGGGTACGACGTCCGGGTGCTCGACCCGCACGGCGTCGAGGTCGCCCCCGGCGTCGAGGGGGCGATCTGCCTGCGGCTGCCGATGCCCCCTGGCACCCTGCCGACGCTGTGGCAGGACGACGCCAGGTACGTCGCGTCGTACCTGTCCGCTTTCGAGGGGTACTACCTCACCGGCGACGGTGGGTACGTCGACGAGGACGGGTACGTGTTCGTCATGGGCCGCACCGATGACGTCCTGAACGTCGCCGGCCACCGGCTGTCGACCGGGTCGCTGGAGGCGGCGCTGTCGGGCCACCCGGACGTCGCGGAGTGCGCGGTGATCGGGGTGTACGACGAGCTCAAGGGCCAGGTGCCACGCGCCCTGGTCGTGCTGAAGGCGGGCGTCACCACCGCCCACGACGTCGTGGTGGCCCAGTGCGTCCAGCGGGTGCGCGACGAGGTGGGTGCCGTCGCGGCGCTGCGCCAGGTCGACATCGTCACCGCGCTGCCGAAGACCCGCTCGGGCAAGGTGCTGCGCAAGACCATGCGCGAGATCGCCGACGGCCAGACGCCCGTGGTGCCCAGCACGATCGAGGACGCCGCGGTGCTCGACCTCCTCGCGCCGGTGCTGCGCCCTGGGACCCAGACTGATTCCATTTTGGGATGACCACGCAGATCGCAGTACGACTGCCCGACGACCTGGTCGTCGCACTGGACGAGGTCGTCGCACGGGGCGCAGCCACCGACCGAGCCGACATGGTGATCCGGGCACTGCGCCGCGAGCTGCGCAGGCAGCGCGCGATCACCGATCTCGACAGGATCAACGGCGACGACGATGCCGAGCTGGATGCCTGGATCAGCCACGTCGTGGGGCCGGCCGTCGACTAGTGCGGATGTTGGACCGCCGATGTGGCGCGTTCAGGTGCGGTAGACGGATGTGCGATGGTCGATCCTGACGACGGTGACCACGACGTCCCTGTCGTTGATGGCGTACAGGACTCGATACGCCCCACGCCGTGCCGACCACCAACCGGTGAGCTCGCCGCGCAGCGGCGTGCCGACCCGGTGCGGCTCCCGTGCAAGTGCCCCGTAGATGAACTCCACCACAGCGGTGGCCACAGCCTCGGGCAGCTGATCGGTGAGCGCACGCCGTGCCGACGGCGTCAATGCGATGCGAAACGTCACTCAGCACGTGAGCTGCGGCTGCGGATCAGCGTCATCAGGTCGTTCTTGGTCCAGGCCTCCGCCGGTTCTGTGTGAGCAAGGCGCAGCTCAGCCATCAGCGTGGGGTCACTGAGGATCTCCAGAGTCTCTTCGAGTGCCTCAAGATCCTCGATCGACACGATGGCGGCGACAGGCTTGCCGTTCTTCGTGATGACAGTGCGTTCGTGGGTCGCTTCTGCGGACTTGATGATCTCACTGAGACGCGCCTTCGCGTCTGCAAGGGAGGTGGTGGTCATGACCACGATCATAGTCCGCAAGTGCAGCCCGGGCCTGGTCTCAGTCGAGATCGGGGACGGCGTTGGTGGCGACCATCCGCTGGTAGGTGCGGGCGCTGTCCTTCCAGGTGCGCTCCTGGGTGTCGTAGTCGACGCGGATGATGCCGAACCGGCGGTCGTAGCCGTAGGCCCACTCGAAGTTGTCGAGCAGCGACCACACGAAGTACCCCCGCACGTCCGCGCCCTGCTCGATAGCGGCGGCCACGGCGTCGACGTGCCGCGCGACGTACGACGCCCGCTCGGCGTCATGCACGGCTCCGTCGTCGTCCACGGCGTCGTCGAACGCGGCGCCGTTCTCGGTCACCATCAGCGGCAGGCCGGGGTAACGCTTCGCGGTGCGCAGCAGCAGCTCGGTCATACCGGCCGGCTCGACCTTCCACCCCATCGCGGTGTGCAGCCCGGACTGCGGCAGGAAGTCGACGTCCTCGGCGCCGACCCAGGGTGAGGCGCCCGAGTCGCCGTGGCCGTCCGCCCGCACCCGGGGCGAGTGCCCGTCCCACTGCTGCGCCAGCCCGGTCGTGTAGTAGTTCACGCCCAGGTTGTCCAGCGGCACCGGCGTCACCGCGAGGTCACCGTCCCGCACGAACGACCAGTCGGTGACCGCCATGGTGTCCTCGATCAGGTCGCCCGGGTACTCCCCGTCCAGCATCGGGCCGAGGAACGCGCGGTTGCCCACCGCGTCCAGGCGTCGGACGGCCTCGACGTCGGCGGGGGAGTCGCTCGCGGCGTGGTGCACGTGCAGGTTCAGGGTCACGGACAGCAGGGCTGTCGGCGCCAGCTCACGCACGGCGACGCCGGCCAGCCCGTGGCCCAGGTTGAGGTGGTGCACGGCCGCGAGAGCGGCGGCCGGCTCGCGGCGTCCGGGCGCGTGGACGCCCGCGGCGTACCCGAGGTAGGCGGCGCACCAGGGCTCGTTCAGCGTCGTCCACTGGTGCACCCGGTCGCCCAGTGCTCCGACGACCAGCTCGGCGTACTCGCCGAAGCGCAGCGCGGTGTCGCGCGCCGGCCAGCCGCCGGCGTCCTCGAGCGCCTGCGGCAGGTCCCAGTGGTAGAGCGTGGCGACCGGGGCGATGCCCCGCTGGATCAGCCCGTCGACCAAACGGGAGTAGAAGTCCATCCCCGCCTGCACCGCGGGTCCGCTGCCCGTGGGCTGGATCCTCGGCCAGGCGATCGAGAAGCGGTAGGCACCGACGCCGAGCTCCTTGAGCAGGTCGAGGTCCTGCTCGTACCGGTGGTAGTGGTCGGCCGCGACGTCGCCGGTGTCGCCGTTCAGGGTGTTGCCGGGCGCGTGCGAGAAGGTGTCCCAGATGCTCGGCCCCCGCCCGTCCTCGTTCACAGCGCCCTCGATCTGGTACGACGCGGTCGCTGCGCCCCAGACGAAACCCTCGGGCAGCGTGCGGGGCATGGCGTTCTCCTTCTCGTCGGCGGACGTCGACATGCTCTCGCACCGCCGACGCTGTGCGTACCGTGAGGGCATGTGCCGCAGCATCAAGACCCTGCGTGAGCCCTTCGTCGACGACGTGACCGCGGACGACGTGCGAGCGGCCGCGCTGCAGTACGTCCGCAAGATCAGCGGGTTCCGGACGCCGGCGCCGCACAACGCCGCAGCGCTCGACGCGGCGGTGGCGGCGGTGGCGACGGCGACGGCCGACCTGCTCGACCGGATCGAGGTCCGCGGGCCCCGCAGCACCTGAGGACCGGCGTGCCCCTACCCTCGTCGGCATGGGCACCATCTTCGACGACGTCCTCGCCGCCAACGTGACCTACTCGGCGAGCTACCAGCTCGCCGGCCTCGCCGCCGGCGCGGCCAAGAACCTGGCCGTTCTGACCTGCATGGACTCGCGGATCGACCCCCTGCGGATGCTGGGTCTGCAGCCGGGCGACGCCAAGATCTTGCGCAACGCCGGCGCGCGCGTCACCGACGACGTCCTGCGGACGCTGGTGCTGGCCTCGTTCCTGCTCGGGGTCGACCGCGCCATGATCGTCGCCCACACCAGCTGCCGGATGGCCACCGATGGTGAAGAGGACGTGCACGATGCGATCCGCGAGGCCGGCGGCCCCGACACGCGCAGCATCCCGTTCCTGACCACCGGCGACCAGGAGGACTCACTGCGCGCCGACGTCCAGCGGGTGCGCTCGTGGCCCTACCTCGGCAACGTGACCGTCGGCGGGTTCGTCCTCGACCTCAAGAGCGGCCTGCTGCACCAGGTCTCCTGACGGGTCAGTGCCCGGTGAGCCGGGCCAGCACCGGGCCGATGCGCGAGGCGCGCCCCGACCGCCGCTCGTCGGCGTCCGCCGCGCTCGCCAGCCGCAGCCCAGCGTTGATCCCCAGCCAGCGCACCGGCTCTGGCTCCCAAGGCCGTGAGCGGTGGTTGACCCACGGCAGCGCCGTGAGGACGGTGCGCCGGCCG
>JACMOY010000370.1 GCA_014377795.1 Actinomycetota bacterium
AGCTCGGCGTGCTGGTCGAGCGCGCAGCGCAGGCGCTGCGCGGCCTCGGGGTCGGCGCCGGCGACCGGGTGGCGATCGCCCTGCCGAACTGCCCGCAGCACGTCGTCGCCTTCTACGCCGCGCTGCGTCTGGGTGCCGTCGTCGTGGAGCACAACCCGCTCTACACGCGCGGCGAGCTCGAGCACCAGCTGGCCGACTGCGGCGCCCAGGTGGTGGTGTGCTGGGACAAGATCGCCCCGGTCGTCGACGGCCTGCGGGCCACCACGTCGGTCACCTCCGTCGTGGCCGTCGACCTCACGACCGAGCTGCCGCGCGCCATGCGGATCAAGCTGCGGCTGCCGATCGCCATGGCCCGCACGGCGCGCACGGCGCTGACCGGCCCGGTGCCCGCCGGTGTGCTGCGCTGGGAGCACCTGGTTGCCGCCTCGGCACCGCTCGACCCCGCCACTGCCGGGCCCGCCCCGCTCGACACGGCTCTCCTGCAGTACACCGGTGGCACGACCGGCACACCCAAGGTGGGCGTGCTCACCCACCAGAATCTGCGCGTCAACGCCGCCCAGGGCCGGGCGTGGGTGCCGGGGCTGGTCGACGGCGACGAGACCGTCTACGCCGTGCTGCCGCTGTTCCACGCCTACGGGCTGACGCTGTGCCTGACCTTCGCGATGAGCATCGGCGCCACCCTGGTGCTGCTGCCGCGCTTCGACCTCGAGCAGATGATCGAGGCGATCGGACGCCGGCCACCGACCTTTCTTCCCGCGGTGCCCCCGATCTACGCCCGGCTCGCCGAGGCGGCCCGCGCCGGTGACGTCGACCTCACCTCGGTGCGCTACGCGATCTCGGGGGCGATGAGCCTGCCGCCCGACCTGGTGCGCGAGTGGGAGGCCGTGACCGGGGGCCTGCTCGTCGAGGGGTACGGGATGACCGAGACGTCGCCCATCGCGCTGGGCAACCCGGTGGCGGCCAGTCGCCGCCCGGGCACCATCGGCGTCCCTTTCCCGTCCACCGACATCCGGGTCGTCGACCGCGAGGACCCGACCCGCGACGTCGACGTGGGGCAGCCGGGCGAGCTGCTCGTGCGCGGGCCTCAGGTGTTCACCGGGTACTGGAACCGCCCGCAGGAGACGGCCGAGGTGCTGCTGGACGGCGGCTGGCTGCGCACCGGTGACGTCGTCGTGGCCGACGCGGACGGGTTCGTGCGGGTGGTCGACCGGATCAAGGAGCTGATCATCACGGGAGGGTTCAACGTCTACCCCTCCGAGGTCGAGGAGGTGCTGCGCGAGCACCCTGACGTCGCCGATGCCGCGGTCGTCGGCGTGCGCGGCGAAGAGGGTGAGCAGGTGGTCGCCGTCGTGGTGGCCATCGCGGGCGCACGGATCGAGGCTGACGCCGTCCGGGCGCACGCGCGCGAACGGCTCACGGCCTACAAGGTGCCCAGGCGCGTTGTCGTCGTCGACGAGCTGCCGCGGTCGCTGATCGGCAAGGTGCTGCGGCGCGAGGTGCGCGACCAGGTCGAGCGCGACTGAGGCGGCGGGTCAGTCCCCGGCCAGCAGGATCCCGACGAAGAGCGTGGCCAGGGCGGTCAGCCCGGTCAGGGCACCGAACACCGCCATCGTCCGGCGCGAGGTGGCCCGCGCGTGGACGTAGGCCGTGAAGCCCGAGGCCAGCACCAGGGTGTACTTGAGCATCAGGGTGCGCTGGTACGCCGGCCCCTTGTCGCCCTCGGCGACGACGTTCCAGGCGCCGGTGACGACCAGGACGGCGAACGCGGGCCAGGCGACCCGGTTGAACGCCTTGGCCGCGGCCTTGGGCACGTCCGACCCGGCCGCGCGCAGGGCCGGCACCAGCGCGGCGAGCGTGATCTGGCCGCCGACCCACACGGTGGCCGCCAGCACGTGCAGGAACAGCCGCAAGGTGTCGAGGTGGATGGGTTTCATCTGCCCAGCCTGGCAGGCACAGTGGCGCCATGACCGCGCACCCGCCACCGCGCGGCGCCAGCGGCGATCGCGAACGGCTGGTCGCCCAGCTCGCCACCACCGACGACCAGATCCGCCAGCTGCGGGGGCAGCACGGCGAGATCGTCGCCGCCAGCAGAGACTCCAACGCCGACGACGAGCACGACCCCGAGGGGTCCACCATCGCCTTCGAGCGCCAGCAGGTCGCGGCGCTGATCACCGCGCTGCAGGCGACGCGGCACGACATCGACCGTGCCCTGGTCGCGCTCGACCAGGGCACCTACGGGGTGTGCGAGGGGTGTGGCCGACCGATCGGGGCTCAGCGGCTGCAGGCGCGGCCCAGCGCCAGCCCCTGCATCGACTGCGCCAGTCGGCGCCGCTGACCGAGACCGTCCAGGACGGCGACGGCGTCGTAGAAGGCGCGTGAGCGCTCGATGTCGCGGACGGTGAGGCGCACGTGGTGGGATGAGGCTTCGGTCAAGAGGAGGGCAAGAGCGTGGAAGGTCGACAGCCGTGGCACAAGCGGGTGGCGGAGGTGGTGATCGAGGTCGGTGAGGACATCGCCTACTTCCTGATCGCCGCGCTGCTGCTGGTGCTCGCGTTCGTCATCCTCGTCGAGGCCGGGCACGTGCTGCTCGAGGTGACCGGGTCGCGCGGGGTGCAGGACGTCGTGCTGGACGTCCTGGATCTGCTGCTGCTCGTCTTCATCGTCGTCGAGCTGCTGTTCGCCGTCCGCACCACCATCGCCAAGCGCGAGCTGGTGGCCGAGCCGTTCCTGCTGGTCGGGGTCATCTCGGTGGTCAAGGAGATCATCGTCCTGTCGGTGAAGGCACCGGATCTGATGGGCACCGACAAGGCGGACGACGTGGTGGTCACTCTTGGTGTGCTGGGTGCCCTCGTGCTGGTGCTCGCCGCCGCGGCCTGGATGCTGCGCATCAAGGAGCGCGAGCCCAGTGAGGGCGAGGACTCGCCGTCCCCGGGTGGGCGTGACAGGGTCGGAGCATGAGCGACGACAGCACACCGGGCGAGAGCTACGACATCGACGGCGCGGGGACGTACAGCGTCGACGACGAGGACCAGCTGCAGAGCGAGGACACCCTGGTCGACCGCGGTGTCGACGACATCCTGGACGAGGGGTACTCGCCGCCCGAACGGCCGCGGGCGGTCGAGGGGTTCGGCACCACGGCGGCCGAGGTCGCCCGGGGCGAGACCCTCGACATGCGCATCGCCCAGGAGGAGCCGGACCCGGCGATGGCCTTCGACGACCCGCTGGCCGAGCCGGTCGAAGAGGACCCCGATGCGCCCCGGGAGCAGGACGAGGTGCTGGACGACGGGGAGGTCGGCACCCTGCGCGCCGGTCGGCTGATCGCCCCCGACGAGGGCGCGCACGAGGACGTCGACTCGGACCTGATCGCCAGCGACGCGGGGATCGATGCCGGAGCCGCCTCGGCCGAGGAGGCCGCGATGCACGTGGTGAACGACCAGGACTGATCCCGCAGCGGCCATCTGCGCGTCGGGTGTCCGCCGCCCTGCGTTCATCTTCTGCTCGCCTCACGACCACCTCGAGGGCCTTGGGTGGACCGTGTGCCGGGCGGTCAGCGCCTGGCCGTCCACGGAGGCGTTCATGCAGCAGCACTCCCACGGGGCGTCGGGCCACCACCGCGCCTCAGACCACGACCACGGCGCCGACGACGCAATGCCCGCAGTCGACCTGCAGATCCCCGACAGCGAGCTCTCGCCGTCCGACCTCGGCCGGCGCGGCTTCCTGCGCCGGGCCGGGCTGCTCGGCGCGACGGCGGCGGCCGGCTCGGTGCTCGGTGGCGCCCTTCCCGCCGCAGCCGACGACCGCCGCGAGCGCGGTGAGGACGAGCGCGGCGGCCGCTACCGGTGGCTCGCCGGCGGCCACCACATCCACACCCAGTACAGCCCGGACGCGATGTACCGCGTGGCCGACCAGGTGCAGCACGCGTCGGCGTACGGTCTGGACTGGATGGTCATCACCGACCACGGCAGCGTGACGCACGCCAAGATCGGCGTCGAGAAGGTCAACCCCGACATCGTGAAGGCGCGGTCGATCTTCAAGGACGAGACGTTGGTGTTCCAGGGCCTGGAGTGGAACATCCCGGCCGCCGAGCACGGCACCGTCTTCGTGCACCCGGGCAGCAACGAGGTCGCGGTGCTCAAGGAGTTCGAGAACGGCTTCGACGGCGTCGTCAAGTCCGCGACGGCGAACAATCTCGAGAACGAGCGGCTGGCTCTCAAGGGTCTGGACTTCCTCGCCACGTCGATCACCAGCGGGCGCATCGACGACGCGATGTTCTTCGCCAACCACCCGGCGCGCAAGGGCCTGGACTCTCCGCACGAGATCCGCGGCTGGCGCGACCAGCAGCCGACGATCGCGCTAGGTATGGAGGGCGCCCCGGGTCACCAGGCGGCGGGCATCAAGAAGCCCTTCGGCGGTGGGTCGGGCCGCGGGTTCTACGACAACAAGCAGGGCGCCGAGAGTTTCAAGAAGTACCTCCCGGAGAGCTACGTCACCTATGGCGGGTTCGACTGGATGACCTCCACCGTCGGCGGCCTGTGGGACAGCCTGCTGGCCGAGGGCAAGCCGTGGTGGATCACCGCCAACTCCGACTCGCACACCATCTACCTGGACGACTCCGTTCGCGGTGGCGCCGGGAGCACGGCCGAGTTCGAGGCCAACGGCCGCTACCTCGACCCTGTGCACGGCGCGTCCGGCCCGCAGAACAGCAACGGCGACTTCTGGCCCGGCTACTACAGCAAGACCCACGTGGGCTCCAGGCGCTTCGCCTACGCCGCCGTCATGGAGGGCCTGCGGGCTGGCCGCGTCTACGTCGACCACGGCGGGCTGGTCGGTGGGCTGGACGTCTCGGTGCGCCGACTGGGCGACCGTGGCCGCGGCACCCCCCTGGGAGGCGTGCGCAACGCCAAGCGGGGCGAGCAGCTCGAGCTGGTCATCGCGATCGATCCGGCAACCCTGCCGAACTGGGCGCAGTTCGTGCCCAAGCTGAACCGCGTCGACGTGATCAAGGGATCCATCGTCGGCGCGAGCACCGACAGGGACTCGTTCAAGGCGCCGGACACCAAGGTGGTCCTGCAGAAGGACGTGGCGGGGGCCATCGGGCAGATCGTGGTCACGTACGACCTCGGTGTCGTCGACCAGCCGTTCTACGTCCGCGTGCGCGGCACGGACGGCAACCGCTCGGCAGCCGGCCTGACCGGGCCGGGCGTCGACCCCAAGGGCCCGGCGGCCGACGTCTTCGGCGACGCAGACCCGTGGGTCGACCTGTGGTTCTACACGAACCCGATCTTCGTCCTGCCGAACCGGTGACCCAGGTGAGCGGGCCGGACACTCGATGGAGCACCACCAACGAGGCCGAGAACGCTCTGCTGTCGACGGCACGCAAGGACGTCGTCAGCGCGTGCACCCACTTCGCGACGTACACCTCGGCGGGCCTCCTGGCCGCCGAGGTGGACGGGGGGGGGGAGGGCCTCGGGGTCGACGGCTCCGGCGCAGATGCCGCGGACGTCGACCGGGTGCGGTCGCTGCACGCCGGACGCCGCGGGGGACGGCTGTTCGTGTTCCCCGGTTGCACCGACCTGGTCGGCACCATGACGGTGGGTGAGCTGCGCAGCATCAGCGACGTGGACGAGGTGGTGATGATCGGTCAGCGTGAGCTGGTTCGCGACGAACAGGTGATCGACACCCAGGGCTACGTCCGTCCCGATCTGGACGAGGGCATCGTGCGCCTGCTCGTGCGCCCCGCGGCCGGTGGGCTGGTCATTCCGTTCGAGCAGCCGAACCCCACCCCCTGCTGCGCCGACCACTGACCCGGCCACCCCAGCACTTGCCTCACTAACTGCCGCCCGTGTCGCACGGCGCGCGGCAGATGGTGCAGCAAGTGCGGGGTGGGGGAATCAGCGCAGGGGCCGCGGGGTTGGCGTCGCCATGACGTCGACGGTGGCCGGCAAGACGGGTGTCGGCTTCCGGTCCGAGCGCGGACCCGTGCTGATCGCCCTGATGCTCTCGACGGCGCTGGTCGCCCTGGACTCCACGATCATCGCCACCGCGGTGCCCTCGGTGGTGCGCGACCTCGGGGGGTTCTCGCAGTTCCCGTGGCTGTTCTCGACCTACCTGCTGGCGCAGGCCGTGTCGGTGCCGATCTACGGCAAGCTCGCGGACGTCGTCGGCCGCAAGCCGGTGATCCTCGCGGGGATCGCGCTGTTCCTCGTCGGCTCGGTGCTGTGCGGAGTCGCCTGGAGCCTGCCCGCGCTGATCGCCTTCCGGGCGGTGCAGGGCCTCGGCGCGGGCGCCGTCCAGCCGATCGCGCTGACCATGGTCGGCGACATGTACTCGCTCGAGGAGCGCTCGCGGGTGCAGGGCTACCTGGCCAGCGTGTGGGGCATCGCCTCGGTCGTCGGCCCGACACTCGGGGGCGTGTTCTGCGAGTACGTCAGCTGGCGGTGGATCTTCTTCGTCAACCTCCCGATCGGCGCGCTGGCGGCCTGGATGCTGGTGCGCCGGTTCCACGAGTCGGTCGATCGCCGCCGGCACACCGTCGACTACACCGGTGCGGCACTGCTCACCCTCGGCTGCACGCTGGTCATCCTGGCGCTGCTCGAGGGTGGCCAGGCCTGGGCCTGGACGTCGGCCCCCGGCGTCCTGGTCCCGCTGGCCGGTGTCGTGCTGCTCGGGGTGTTCGTGCGCGTCGAGCAGCGAGCCGTCGAGCCGGTCCTGCCGCTGTGGGTGCTCACCCGCCGCGTGCTCGTGGGCGGCAGCCTGGTGAGCCTGTGCGTCGGGGCGATCCTGATCGGGCTCAGCTCCTACGTGCCCACCTACGTCCAAGGGGTGCTCGGCACCGGCCCGCTGACGGCCGGCTTCGCGCTCGCGGCGCTGACCCTCGGTTGGCCGATCGCCGCTGCGCTGTCCGGCCGGATCTACCTGCAGATCGGCTTTCGCGACACCGCCCTGATCGGCACCGCCGTCGTCGTCGCCGGATCGGTCGGCGCCCTGTGGCTGGGCCGGGGCACCTCGGTGTGGTGGGTTGGCGCCTGCTGCTTCGTGATCGGCATCGGGATGGGCCTGACGGCCAGCCCGACGCTGGTGGCCGTCCAGTCGGTCGTCGGCTGGCGGGAGCGTGGTGTCGTGACCTCGACCAACCTGTTCGCCCGCTCGATCGGCAGCGCCGTGGGCGTCGCCATCTTCGGCGCGATCGCCAACGCGACCCTGACCCAGCGGTTGTCCGCCGCCCCACCCGCGCTGCGCTCCACGGTGCCGGACGGGGCCGACGCGGCCGCGTCGGTGCTCGGTGCCGGCGACGGCCACAGCTCGGCGGTGATGAGCCTGGTGCGCACGGCGCTGTCCGACGCCACGCACTACGTCTTCGTGGCGCTGCTCGTCACGGCGGTGCTGATGGTCGCCGCGCTGCTGCTCATGCCGCGCCGCACCAGCCTCGCCGCTGACGCCTGAGGGCCCTCAAGTCCGACCGCAGCGCGGTCGATGAGCGCCGGTGACCCCCAGCTCGCGCACCGCGACCGCGCTGACGTCGGTGCTCGCGGTGGCGGTGGCCGGGGTGTGCGGCTCGGTGATTCTGCGCCAGGTGCACGACTCGGGGTCGGCCGGCCTGGGCTACCCGCCGGTGCCCGCGGACGCCCGGCCCGGGCGGGTGCTCGCCCCCGTCGCGGTGGTCTCCAGCGGCCCGTACCTGGCCGAGCACGTGCTGCCGGGGGGTGTGCCCGCGACATACGACCCGTGCCGGCCGGTGCACTACGTGGTCAACTCGTCCGCGATGCCCGAGGGCGCCGGGGCCCTGCTCGCGGACGCCGTGGCCGCAGTCAGCGTTGCCACCGGGCTGGCGCTGGTCGACGACGGCAGCACCGACGAACCCCTGGACCCGCACCGAGACGTGGTGCAGCACGAGCGTTACGGCAACCGCTGGGCGCCGGTGCTGATCGGGTTCAGTGACGCCCGCGGCTACCCCGCCCTGGGGGGTGACGTCGCCGGAGTGGGGGGCAGCTCGCTGGTTCAGCCGCGGGGCCCGGCGTCCGGCCGACTGGTCAGCGGCCAGGTGGCCCTGGACGTCGACGTGCTCACCGACCTGGTCGCCCGCGGCCACGCCGACCAGGCGCGGGCGATCATGATGCACGAGCTCGGGCACGTCGTCGGGCTCGACCACGTCCAGGACCAGGCCCAGCTGATGTACCCGCGCAACCGCGGCCTGACCTCGTTCGGCCCCGGTGACCTCGAGGGTCTCGCGGTGCTGGGCCACGGCGTCTGCCACACCGACACCTGAGCCCTTCCTCCCCCCGCCCGGTCTCCTCCCTCGCGGGCGTGGGGAGGAGACCGGGCGGGGGGAGGCGCGTGTGAGAGGTTGACCCGCCATCACACGCGGGAGGGGAGTGGTTTCGTGCTGGACGTCGTCCGCCGGGTGATCGTCGACACCCGGCCGCTGCGCCACCCGGCGTTCCGCCTGATGTTCACCTCGAGCGTCGTGACCACCGTGGGCAGCCAGCTGACCGCGGTCGCCGTGCCCAAGCAGATCTTCGACGACACCGGCTCGTCGTCCTTCGTGGGCTTGGCCGGTGCGGTCGCGTTCGTGCCGCTCGTGGTGTTCGCGCTGTTCGGCGGCAGCATCGCGGACGCGGTCGACCGACGCCGTCTGCTCGTGGCCACCAACCTCGGCATCGCCGCGACCTCCGCCGGGCTGTGGCTGCAGGCGCTCAGTGCCAACCGGTCGGTCTGGGTGGTGCTGGCGCTGCTGGCCGTACAGCAGGCGTGCTTCGGGCTGAACTCGCCGGCGCGCGGCGCCGCGGTGCCGCGACTGGTGCCGGCGGACGAGCTGCCGGCGGCCCAGGCACTGACCTCGACGGTGTTCTTCCTCGGCGCGGTCCTCGGCCCGTTGGCCGCCGGGGCGCTGATCCCCTGGGTCGGGCTGCCGACCCTGTACCTGATCGACACCGTCGCCCTGCTCGTCACCGTCGCCGCGATGCTGCGGCTGCCCGCCATGGCGCCGGTGGCGACCGCGGACGGACGGCGCCGTCCGATCGGGCCGAGGGCGGTGCTCGAGGGGCTGCAGCACCTGCGGCTGCACGGCATCCTGCTCGTGTCGATGCTGGCCGACGTCATCGCGATGGTGCTGGGCATGCCCCGGGCACTGTTCCCCGAGATGGCCGAGCGCACGTTCGGTGACCCGCCGGGGGGCGGCTTCGCGCTGGGACTGCTGTTCGCCGCGATCCCCGCCGGGTCGCTGGTGGCCGCGCTGCTCTCGGGCACCTTCACCCGGATCCGGCGGCAGGGCCTCGCGGTGACGCTGGCGGTCTCGACCTGGGGCGTGGCGGTCGTCGGGTTCGGGCTCTCGCGCTCGGTGTGGGTGGGCGCCGCGTGCCTCGCCGTCGGTGGGGCCGCCGACCTGGTGAGCATGGTGTTCCGCAGCGCGATCCTGTCGACCGCCGCCACCGACGAGATGCGCGGCCGGCTCCAGGGCGTGTTCGTGGTCGTGGTGGCGGGCGGCCCGCGCCTCGCCGACCTGCTGCACGGCACGCTGGGCAGCCTGCTCGGCCCCCGCGCGGCCGTCGTCGGCGGCGGGGTGCTCGTCGTGGTGGCCATGCTGTCCCTGGTCGCCGCCGTGCCGGCCTTCCGGCAGTACCGCCCGCCTGCCTAACGCGCCACGCGTGGTGGCTGTCGGTGCCCCCTGGCAGCGTGCGGGCATGACAGATCTCAGCGGTCGCAGCGTGCTCGTCGTCGGGGCCACCGGGGGGCTGGGGGCGCCGTTGTCGCGGGGCCTGGCGGCCGCGGGCGCCCGGCTCACGCTCGCTGGCCGGTCGATGCCGCGGCTGCAGGCCCTGGGCCTGGACGGCGCCCACCTGGTCACCGCCGACCTGCAGCACCCGACGGCGGCGAACGACCTGGTGCAGGCGGCCCTGGCCGCCCACGGCGCGCTGGACGGCGTCGTCTACGCGGCCGGCGTCGTCGCGTTCGGGGGCGTCGGCGACCTCGACGACGACGTCGTCGACGAGCTGCTGCTGATCAACTACCTGGCCCCCGCGCGCCTGGCCCGCGCCGCCCTGCCGCACCTGTCGGCCGGCGGGTTCGTCGTCAACCTCAGCGCCGTCGTCGCTGAGCAGGCGGTGCCGAACATGGGCGCCTACAGCGCGAGCAAGGCCGCGCTCACCGCGTTCGACGCCGTCCTGCGGATGGAGGCCCGCCGCTCGAAGGTGCGGGTCATCGACGCGCGACCGCCCCACACCGAGACCGGGCTCGCCGGCCGCCCGATCGCCGGCACCGCGCCGCGGCTGCCCAAGGGCCTGTCCCCGGACGACGTCGCCGCCCGGATCCTGCGGGCGGTCACAGGTGACGAGACCGACCTGCCGTCGTCCGCCTTCGCCTGAGGGTCACCGCCGGCCCCTACGCTGGCGAGCATGAGCCCCAGACCCCTTGCCGTCGTCACAGGTGCCAGTAGCGGGATCGGAGCCGCCACGGCACTGCGGCTGGCCCGGGACGGCTTCGACGTCGTGGCTGCGGCCCGCCGGCGCGACCGCCTCGACGCCCTCGCCGCGCAGCACGAGCACATCAGCGCGGTGACCCTCGACGTCACTGACGACGCGTCGGTGCGCGCCCTGGCCGACGGGCTCGACGACGTCGCGCTGCTCGTGGCCAACGCCGGCGGAGCCTTCGGCGCCGAGCACGTCGCCGTCGCGGACGTCGAGGACTGGCGGCGGATGTATGACGTCAACGTGCTGGGCATGCTGCGCTGCGTCCAGGCCCTGCTGCCGGCACTGGAGGCAGGTGACGGCGGCCACCTCGTGGTCACCGGGTCGATCGCCGGGCACCTGGTCTACGAGGGCGGCGGCGGCTACGTCGCCGCCAAGCACGCGGTGGCCGCGATGGCCGAGACGCTGCGTCTGGAGCTGACCGGGCGGCCGGTGCGGGTGAGCGAGATCGCCCCCGGCATGGTCCGCACCGACGAGTTCTCCGTCGTTCGCCTGCGCGGTGACCAGGCCGCGGCCGACAAGGTGTACGCCGGGGTCGACGCGCCGCTGACCGCGGACGACGTCGCTGACTGCATCGCGTGGGTCGCGACGCGTCCGGCCCACGTGAACATCGACCTGCTCGTGGTGAAGCCGCTCGCGCAGGCGGCCCCGCACAAGGTGGACCGCCGCCTCTGACCCGAACGCCCGATCGGGTGCAGCCGGCGGCGGGGAAGCCGCCGAGGCTCACCCCCGTGCCGACCATCACCCGACCAACCACTGGGCGCTGGCCGAGATCGGATGCACCATCGTGCGGTCCTGACCAGCAGCGCAGCCATCGGCGCTGAGGACGGCGTCGTGGAGTGCAGCACGAGCACCCCCAACGTCCACGCCAGCAG
>JACMOY010000371.1 GCA_014377795.1 Actinomycetota bacterium
GCCGCCGCGTGGCTGGTGCCGCTGTCGACCGCGTACCCGGTGGCCGCCGTCCTCGCCGGGGCTGCCGTCCCGCTCGCGGTGCTCGCGCTGCCCGGCGAGGGGCTGACCCGGGTCGCGGTCGTCGCTGCCGCGGCGGTGCTCGCCGGGACGGCCGGGACCCTGCTGGCCCATCGGGCGCGCCACCCGCTGCGAGCGCCGGCGCGGGTGGTGCTGCTGCTGGCCACCGCAGCCTGGTCGCTCGTGGGCTGGACCACGGGCGTCACGCAGGCGTACCTGCGGCCGATCAACGACGGCGGGGCGCTGGCGTCGGCGGCCGTGGTGGGCGTCGCCGCCGGGCTGCTGGTCCTCGCCCGGGGGCAGCGGTTGCCCCGCCCGGCGCGCCGGGTGGCGCGGCTCGGTCTCGCCGCGGTGGGCGTGACGGCGGCAGCCGCCCTGGCCCACCATGGCGGCCACGTCGCCCTCGTCGCGCTCTCGGTAGGGGCCTCCGCCGTCGTGGCAGCCGTCACGCTGACGGCGGTAGCGCGGGGCCGCCGCACCGACCTGCTGGTGGGCGGCAGCACGGCCCTCGCCTACGTGTCGGGGCTCGCCGCTGAGCTCGAGCCCGGCTCCCGCGGGCCGGGTGAGCGGGCCCTGTGGCTGGGTGCGCTGGCGCTGGCCGCCGGCCTGGTCGCCGGCGCCCGGTCCGGCGGCCGGCGGGCGATCGCCGCGGGCGCAGCCGGTACGACCCTGGTGGCAGCGGTGTTCTGCGCGGTGGCCGACCTGCCCGCGGTGGTTCGCGTCGCCGCCCTGCTCCTGGTGATCGTCGGTCTGACCGTGGCCGCAGGCAGCCGGCGCGGGACGTCGCAGGAGCCGGCCCTGGCCACGGCCGCCGTGATCGGCGCCCTCGCGGCGCTCACGCTCGACGCCGACCGGGCCGACGTCGCCCCGCAGGTCGCTGTGGTCCTCGCTGCCTGCGGCCTGCTCGCGCTCGGGTACTCGACCCTGCGCAGTCGCGGCTGGGTCTGCGTCGCGGGCGTGCTGCTCTGCTCCGCCGCCACCTGGACCGTGAGCGCGGACGCCTCCGTCGACGTCATCGAGGTGTACACGATGCCGTTGGCGGTGCTCGCCCTCGGTGTCGGTGCGGTCCGCCTGCGCCGCTACCCCCGCGCCCCGTCGTGGACGACCGTGGGGCCCGGGGTGTCTGCCGCACTGCTGCCCTCCGCGGTCGCATCCGTCACGGACGACGGACTCACCCGCCCGCTGCTCGTCCTGCTCGCCGCGGTGCTGGCCACCCTGGCCGGTACGGCCCTGCGGTGGCAGGCGCCCGTGATCACCGGGGCGCTGGCCGCGACCGTCGTGGCGGTGTCCCAGCTGGGGCCGTACGCCGTCGCCGCACCCCGTTGGGCCAGCCTGGCCCTTGGCGGAGCCGTGCTGCTGAGCCTGGGTGCCCGCTACGAGCAGCGTCGCCGGGACGCCCGCGGCGCGGCGAGCTGGCTGGCCGCGCTGCGGTGAGCTGGCGGCGCCGTGGCCAAAGACGGCGGTCACGGTGTCTGATGGGCAGATGGCCCGCACCGAGGACCCGTCCCCGCACGTCGCTGACAGCCACGACCGCATCCGCGTGCACGGCGCGCGCGTGAACAACCTCAAGGACGTCAGCGTCGAGATCCCCAAACGTCGGGTGACCGTGTTCACGGGCGTCTCGGGCTCGGGCAAGAGCTCGCTGGTGTTCAGCACGATCGCCGCCGAGTCCCAGCGGATGATCAACGAGACCTACAGCGCGTTCGTCCAGGGGTTCATGCCGACGCCGGCCCGCCCGGACGTCGACGTCCTGGACGGGCTGACCACCGCCATCATCATCGACCAGGAGCGCATGGGAGCCAACGTGCGCTCGACCGTGGGCACCGCCACCGACGCGGGCGCGCTCCTGCGCATCCTGTTCAGTCGACTCGCGCAGCCGCAGATCGGCTCACCGCAGGCGTACTCGTTCAACGTCGCCTCGATCAGCGGAGCAGGTGCCGTCACGATGGAGCGTGGCGGCCAGACCGTCAAGGAGCGCCGCAGCTTCAGCATCACCGGCGGGATGTGCCCGCGCTGCGAGGGCCGGGGTTCGGTCACCGACATCGACCTGACCGCCCTGTACGACGACACCAGGTCGCTGAACGACGGTGCCCTCACCATCCCCGGCTACAGCATGGACGGCTGGTTCGGCCGCATCTTCCGCGGCTGCGGCTTCTTCGACCCGGACAAGGCGATCCGCGCGTTCACCAAGCGCGAGCTGCGCGACCTGCTGCACAAGGCGCCGACGAAGATCACGGTCGAGGGCATCAACCTCACCTACGAGGGGCTGATCCCCAAGCTGCAGAAGTCGATGCTGTCCAAGGACGTCGCGAGTCTGCAGCCGCACGTGCGCGCCTTCGTCGAGCGGGCCGTGACCTTCACGACCTGCCCCGAGTGCGGCGGCACCCGGCTGTCCGAGGCCGCCAGGTCCTCCAGGATCGGGACCACCAGCATCGCCGATGCCAGCGCGATGCAGATCAGCGACCTCGCCGAGTGGGTCCGCGGCCTGGCCGAGCCGACGGTCGCGCCGCTGCTGGACTCACTGCGAGACACCCTCGACTCGTTCGTCGAGATCGGGCTGGGCTACCTCTCGCTCGACCGCGCGTCAGGGACGTTGTCCGGCGGTGAGGCGCAGCGCACCAAGATGGTCCGCCATCTCGGCTCCGCGCTCACCGACGTCACCTACGTCTTCGACGAGCCGACGGTCGGGCTGCACCCGCACGACATCGCGCGGATGAACAGCCTGCTGCTGCAGCTGCGCGACAAGGGCAACACCGTGCTGGTCGTGGAGCACAAGCCCGAGGCGATCGCGATCGCCGACCACGTCATCGACCTCGGCCCAGGGGCGGGCAGCGCCGGCGGACAGGTCGTCTACCAGGGCGACCTCGACGGGCTGCGTGCCAGCGGCACGCTGACCGGGCGCCACCTGGACGACCGCGCCCGCCTCAAACCCACGGTGCGGGCCCGATCCGGGGTGCTCGCCGTTCGCGGCGCCGCCGCCCACAACCTGCGCGACGTCGACGTCGACATCCCGCTCGGGCTGCTGGTGGTGCTGACCGGGGTCGCCGGGTCGGGCAAGACCTCGCTGATCCAGGGTTCGGTGTCCGGCCGCGACGGGGTGGTGACCGTCGACCAGGCCGCGATCAAGGGCTCGCGGCGCAGCAACCCCGCCACGTACACCGGCCTGCTCGACCCGATCCGCAAGGCGTTCGCCACGGCGAACGGCGTCAAGGCGGCCCTGTTCAGCGCCAACTCCGAGGGCGCCTGCCCGGGCTGCAACGGCGCCGGTGTCACCTACACCGACCTGGCGATGATGGCCGGTGTCGCCGTCGTCTGCGAGGTGTGCGACGGGAAGCGGTTCCAGGCCGAGGTGCTCGAGCACACCCTGGGCGGCAAGGACATCAGCCAGGTTCTCGCGATGTCGGTGACCGACGCCGGGCAGTTCTTCGGGACTGGTGCGGCTAAAGTACCTGCGGCGCAACGGATCCTGGCCCAGCTGGCCGACGTCGGGCTCGGTTACCTCAGCCTCGGTCAACCGCTGACGACGCTGTCCGGCGGTGAGCGGCAGCGCATCAAGCTGGCCACCCGCATGGCCGAGAAGGGCGTGGTCTACGTCCTGGACGAGCCGACCAGCGGACTGCACCTCGCCGACGTCGAGAACCTGCTCGGCCTGCTCGACCGGCTGGTGGACTCGGGCAGGTCCGTGGTCGTCATCGAGCACCACCAGGCGGTCATGGCGCACGCGGACTGGATCATCGACCTCGGCCCCGGCGGTGGCCACGAGGGCGGCCGGGTCGTGTTCGAGGGCACCCCAGCCGACCTCGTCGCCACCCGCACCACCCTGACCGGCGAGCACCTGGCGGCGTACGTCGGCACCTGACCGGGCGCCTCACAGCGGCGGCCGCAGGGGGTCGTCGATCGTGTCGAGCCGGCGCAGGATGATCCCCTCGCGCAGCGCCCAGGGGCAGATCTCGAGCCGGTCGACGCCGAGCAGGTCCATCACGGCCTCGGCGACCACCGCCCCGGCGAGCAGCTGCGGCGCCCGGGCCGCCGCCACCCCCGGCAGACCGGCCCGCTCGGCCGCCGTCATCGCCGCGAGCCGCGGCAGCCACGCGCTGACGTCGGCCCTGCGCAGCGTGCGCGCGGCGAAGTCGCCGTCCGACGACGGGGCCGCCCCGGCGATGCGCGCCAGCGAGCGCAACGTCTTGCTGGTGCCGACCACCCGGTCGGCCTGCCCGGCCCGGCTGACCTCGCGGACGATCTGCGCGACGTCGGCACGGACTTTGCGTCGCAACGACTTCACCGCCTCAGCGGCGGGCGGGTCGCCTGGCAGGTGGTCACGCGTGAGACGACCGGCACCCAGCGGCAGGGACGTCGCCACGTCCGGCTCCTCGTCCAGACCGGCCGCGACCTCGAGTGAGCCGCCGCCGATGTCGAGCACCAGCAGCCGTCCGCTCGACCAGCCGAACCACCGGCGCACCGCCAGGAACGTCAGGCGCGCCTCGTCGGCACCACTGAGCACCCGCAGCTCGACCCCGGTGCGCTCGCGCACCATCGCGAGCACCTGCTCGCCGTTGGGCGCCTCGCGGATGGCGCTGGTCGCGAAGGCGAGGACCTGCTGGCAGCCCTGGTCCTCGGCCACGGTCAGCGCCTCACCGACGAAGTCGAGCAGCGCGCCGGCCCCCGACGGCCCGATCGAGCCGTCGTCCAGCAGGTGCTCGGCGAGGCGCAGGTCGGTCTTGTGCGAGGACGCCGGCAGGGGGTGGGCCCCCGGGTGCGCGTCGACGACGAGCAGGTGCACGGTGTTGGAACCCACGTCGAGCACGCCCAGTCGCATGAGCGGACGCTACCGCCCGAAGCGGTGCTGGCACCGCGCCCCTACGCTGGCGCGGTGCCCGAGACCTCGCTGGACACCCCCCGCACGTGGATCGAGTTCGTCGACCCCGCATCGGCCGACGACGAGCAGCAGCAGGTCTTCCGCTGCGACCTGACCTGGCTCACCTCGTCGTGGACCTGCATCTACGGCAACGGCTGCCAGGGGATCTACGCCGACCGGCCGGACGACGGCTGCTGCACGCTCGGCGCCCACTTCACCGAGAAGTCCGATCTCAAGCGGGTGCAGGCGGCGGGCGCCGAGCTGACCCCTGACACCTGGCAGCACCACGGCGAGGGCACCGGCCCCAAGGGCTGGACCGAGAAGGAGGACGGCGAGCGCAAGACGCGTGTCGTCGACGGCGCCTGCGTGTTCCTCAACCGACCCGGGTTCGCGGCGGGTGACGGGGGCGCCCTGCACCAGCTCGCCGTGCGGACCGCCCGCGAGCCGCACACCCTCAAGCCGGAGGTCTGCTGGCAGCTGCCGATCCGCCGCACGTACCGCACGGTCGAGCGGCCGGACGGGTCGTCGTACCTCGAGGCCAGCATCGGCGAGTACGACCGCCGCGGGTGGGGGCCCGGCGGTCACGACCTCGACTGGTACTGCAGCTCGAACCCGCAGGCGCACGTCGGCGCCGAGCCGGTCTTTCGAAGCAACGCGAGCGAGCTGCGCGAGCTGATGGGTGAGGCTGCGTACGCCGTCCTGGCCGAGTACTGCGCAGCCCACCTCGAGCTGGTCGCGCTGGCCAGGTCAGGCAGCGCCGGACGGCGGATGCTGCCGCTGCTGGTGCACCCGGCAACCATGGCGGCGCAGGTGGTCCGGGCGCCACGCCGTGCCCGCTGACCCGCTTCCCGGGGTCATCCCCAGCCCCAACATCTGGCGGTTCCCGGCGGTCTACGAGACCGAGAACCGCGGCGCCGACCCGGACGGTCTGATCGAGGCCGCGATCCAGCGCCTGCACCCCCTCACGGACGCCACCGTGCTCGACCTGGGCTGCGGCAGCGGGTACCACCTGCCGTGGTTCGCCCACAACGCGCGTGCCGTGATCGGCGTCGAGCCGCACGAACCGCTGCTGCGACTGGCCCGCCAGCGGCTGGACGCCGAACCCGAACAGGTGCGCCAGCGGGTGCGGCTGCGCCGCGGCACGGCTCAGCGGGTGCCCCTGGATGACGCCAGCGTCGACGTCGTGCACGCGCGCTGGACGTACTTCTTCGGGCCGGGGTGCGAGCCGGGGCTGCTGGAGCTGGCCCGCGTCGTGCGCCCCGGGGGCACCGCCTTCGTCATCGACAACGACGCCACCCGGTCGACGTTCGGCCGCTGGTTCCGCGCCGGTCTCCCGTCCTACGACGCGGCGGCCGTCGAGCGGTTCTGGGCCGGGCAGGGGTTCGACCGCGAGCGGCTCGACATCCGCTGGTCGATGCCGACGCGGGCCGACCTCGAGGCGGTGGTCCGCATCGAGTTCGCGCCGGCGCTGGCCCGGCGCCTGCTGGCCGGGCACCCGGGTGCCGACGTCGACTACGCGGTCAACCTGTGGTGGCGCCGGTACTGACCGGCACGCCGAACCCGTCCGCGCCAGCCCTGTGCGCGGCCGGTGCCGGCGAGCACACTGTGACCATGACCACCACCAGCCCCGACCCCACGCCGACCCGGCTGCCCCTGCGCCACCGCAAGACCCCGATCAACCGCGCGGAGCCCCCCAGCAGCGCCAGCGTGGTCTCGCTCGTCATCGTGGTGGTCGGCTACCTGATCAGCCTGGTGGCACCGTCCCTGGTGGTCTCGCCGTCCGCCCCGTCGGCGCCGATGACGCGGGTGCTCGCCGCGTTCGCGCTGACCCTGCTCGGCGTCGCCGTCTCGGTCGCCGCGGGCCTGCTCGCCTTTCGCCGCACCCACAACTGGGGTTGGCTGATCATCACCGGGGTGCCGGCGGTCAGCCTGGTCTCCGGCGGCGCGATCCTGGCCGCGACGAAGGCCATGGCCTGAGGACGGCTGTCGGTGGGGCCTCCTAGAGTTCGCCCCATGGCAGCCAGCACCGCGCGCAAGAGCGCTCCCAAGCCCTCGTTCCGCTGCACCGAGTGCGGGTGGACTGCCACCAAGTGGGTCGGCCGGTGCGGCGAGTGCCAGGCGTGGGGCTCGGTCACCGAGGTGGGCGACGTGCCGACCCGCACGACCAGCGCCGGGCCGGTCACGACGCCGGCCACCTCCATCGTGGACGTCGACGCCGCCCTGGCCTCCTCACGCCCCACCGGCGTCGGTGAGCTCGACCGCGTACTGGGCGGCGGGGTCGTCTCCGGGGCGGTCCTGCTGGTTGCCGGCGAGCCCGGGATCGGCAAGTCGACCCTGCTGCTGGACGCGTGCGGCCGAGCCGCGCGCGACGGCCAGCGGGTGCTCTACGTCACCGGCGAGGAGTCCGCGGCCCAGGTCCGGCTGCGGGCCGAGCGGATCGAGGCGATGGCCCGCACCCTGTTCCTCGCCGCCGAGACCGACCTGGCCGCGGTGCTCGGTCACATCGACGCGGTGCGCCCCGACCTGGTGGTGATCGACTCGGTCCAGACGATCGGGTCCGCCCAGCTGGACGGCGCCGCCGGCAACGTCGCCCAGGTGCGCGAGGTCGCCGCCGCTCTGATCGCCGTGTCCAAGTCCCGGGGCATCTGCACCTTCCTGGTCGGCCACGTCACCAAGGACGGGTCGATCGCCGGCCCGCGCGTGCTCGAGCACCTGGTCGACGTGGTCCTGCAGTTCGAGGGCGAGCGGCACTCCCGGCTGCGCCTGGTGCGGGCGGTGAAGAACCGGTACGGCCCGACGGACGAGGTGGGCTGCTTCGACCTGTCGGACGTCGGGATCGTCGGGCTGCCCGACCCCAGCGGGCTGTTCCTGTCCGAGCGCACCAGCACCGTGCCCGGCACCTGCGTGACGGTCACCCTCGAGGGCCGTCGGCCGCTGGTCGTCGAGGTGCAGTCGCTGGTGGCCGGCACGCAGGCACCCAACCCGCGCCGGGCGACGTCCGGGCTGGAGTCCAGCCGGGTCGCCATGGTGCTGGCCGTGCTCGACCGTCGGGCCGGGGTGGCGCTGCGCGCCGCCGACGTCTACCTCTCGACGATCGGCGGGGTGCGGGTCACCGAGCCGGCGTCCGACCTCGCGATCGCGCTGGCCGTGGCCAGCGCGACCACCGACCGGTCCCTGCTGCCGGGCACCGTCGCCTTCGGCGAGGTGGGGCTGGCCGGCGAGATCCGCCCGGTCGGCGGGGCGCTGCGCCGCCTGGCCGAGGCAGCCCGGCTGGGGTTCACCACCGCGATCGTGCCACCGGGTGTCCTCGGGTCGGGCGCGCTGCCCGAGGGCATCAGCGTCATCGAGGCACCCGACCTGTCATCCGCGATGCGGCGGGCCCTGATGCGGTTGGCGTAGCCCGCCGCGGGCCGGCTCCACCGCCGGGGCGTTGCCACCGGTTACCATCAGCCCCAACGGCGACGAGGTGGGGGTGGGGCATGGCCGAGTGGTCCGAGGACGAGCTCATCCGCACCACCTTGGCCGCGGCCGCCCCGGGCACCGAGCTGCGCGACGGGCTCGAGCGCATCCTGCGCGGCCGCACCGGCGCCTTGATCGTCCTGGGCAACGACCGCCTGGTCGAGCAGATCGCCACCGGCGGGTTCCCACTCGACGTCGAGTTCTCGGCCACCCGCCTGCGCGAGCTGGCCAAGATGGACGGCGCCATCGTCTGCGACCGGGACGCCTCGCGGATCCTGCGCGCCGCCACCCAGCTGCTACCCGACCCCACGATCGAGACCGCCGAGTCCGGCACCCGCCACCGCACCGCCGAGCGGGTGGCCAAGCAGACCGGCTTCCCGGTCATCTCGGTCAGCCAGTCGATGCGGATCGTGGCGCTGTACGTCGGCAACCGCCGCCACGTGCTCGAGGACTCGGGCGCGATCCTGTCCCGAGCGAACCAGGCGCTGGCCACCCTCGAGCGCTACAAGCTGCGCCTGGACGAGGTCACCGGCACGCTGTCGGCGCTCGAGATCGAGGACCTGGTCACCGTCCGCGACGTCGCGGCGGTGATCCAGCGCCTGGAGATGGTCGGCCGGATCAGCGACGAGATCGCCGGGTACGTCGTCGAGCTGGGCACCGACGGGCGGCTGCTCACCCTGCAGCTCGACGAGCTGACCGGGGGCCTCGGGCCCGACCGCGAGCTCGTCGTCCGCGACTACCTCGCCCCCGGAACCTCCGACGAGCAGGTCGCCGAGCTGCTCGCCACGCTCGCCCTGCTCAGCTCGGCCGACCTGCTCGACCTGACCTCCGTCACCCGGATCATGGGCTACAGCATCGTCGGCGACGCCCTGGACGCGGCCGTCAGCCCGCACGGGTACCGCCTGCTCAGCAAGGTGCCCCGCCTGCCCGGCGCGATCGTCAGCCGCCTCGTCGAGCACTTCGGCAGCCTGCAGAAGCTGCTCGCCGCCGGCCTCGAGGACCTGATGGCCGTCGACGGCGTCGGCGAGGGCCGGGCCCGCGCCGTCCGCGAGGGTCTGTCCCGGCTCGCCGAGTCCAGCATCCTCGAGCGCTACGTCTGACCCGGCCCCGCCTTCCCCCGACTTCCCCCCCCCCCGGACTGTCGCGGGGGCACCCCACTGCACAGCGGGACGTCGCGGGGGCACCCATTGCACTAGGGCGTGTCCCGCGAATGGTTGTGGGCTGGGTGCGGTAGGCCCGCGGTATGCATGATCGTCATGA
>JACMOY010000372.1 GCA_014377795.1 Actinomycetota bacterium
CGGCCACTTCATGCTCGTCGAGCGCCCAGACGAGGTGAACGAACGCATCATCAGCTGGCTCGGCAGGACCAGCTGACGCGACGGGCGAGGCCCCCGATCCGCGTGTGCCGGATCAGGGGTCTCGCCCCGTCGCGCGACGGCCTCAGCGCAGCGGGTGGGCCGTGTCGAACGCCACGGCGTCCTTGCCCGCGACGGTCACGGTGACCACGCCCCCCGCGCGGACGACGATCGTGGGTCCGGTGCAGGCACCTCGCCGGTAGTCGCCGTGGATGATGTCGCAGTACCTGCCGGGTGCGACCGCTGTCCGGAACGTTCGCCTGGTCGCCGTCGCCGCGTTGTTGATGGCGATCCAGCCCTTCGTGCCCCGGCTGAAGGCGATCAGGTTGGCACCGTCGTCGAACCACCGGGTCACCGGCGCAGTGCCGACGTAGTTGTGGAACCCGACCATGTTGGCGACCCCGTGGTCACGGTCGACGCACTTCCAGCGCAGCGCGCAGTTGGTGTTCGTGACGAAACCCGCGGCGTTGGACGGTGGTGAGTCGTAGCCCTTGGCGAACTGGAACCCGGAGTAGACCTGGGGACGGCCGTACCCGTACGCCAGCATGAACTGGTTGGCGATCAGGTTGGTCCTGCCGTCCTTGTAGCTGAGCGTGTCGGTGCCGCGCTCGGTGTCGTGGTTCTGGACGAAGACGAGCGTCTTGTCGCTGGGCAGCAGGCCCGCGTCCGCCCCGAAGACCCGCAGCGCCGAGATGGCCCCCACACCAGGGTCGGTGTAGCTCTTGAAGGCGTTCTTGACCTGGTAGGCGAAGTCGAAGCCCAACGCGGTTCCTGCGCGGGTGAAGGCGAGCGGCGACAGCTCGCCGGGCCCGCCGGGGAACACCTCGAGGGCGAAGAACGGCCGCTCGCCGTCGACGGTGCGGTGCAGCTGGCTGCGGATCGCGATCAGGTCGGTCTGCCCGATGTGCTTGGCGGCGTCGACCCGAAAGCCCGACACGCCGTAGCCGATGAGCTTGTTGAGGTAGCCGACCACGCGGCTGCGGACACGGGCCGACTCGGTGCGCAGGTCCGACAGGCCGACCAGCTCGCACCTGACGACCTGGCGGGGGTCGTTGAAGTTCTCGATACCGCCCGTCGCGCTGGGGCAGTCCCGCGGCCGGGTGTGGAAGTCGCCCGGCCCGTACAGGCCCGCGTAGCTGTACTTGCTGTAGGCGACACCCCCGTAGGAGATCTCGCCCTGACCGGTCATGTGGTTGATCACGGCGTCGACGTAGACCTTCACGCCGGCGCGACGACAGGTCGCGACCATGGCCTTGAACTGCGCCTCGCCGCCCATCCGGCTGGTCAGGTCGTATCGCGTCGGCTGGTAGACCCCCCACCAGGGGTGGCGGACCGGTGCGTCGTCGGTGGGTGCCAGCCGCGAGAGGGAGTCAGCCGGCGGGGCCACCTGCACGGCGCCGTAGCCGTTGGGCCCGAGAACGGTCGTGCACTCGGTGGCCACGGACGGCCAGTTCCACTCCCAGAGGTTGGCGACGACGTCGCGCTGCGCCCCGGTCGTGACCGGTGGGGTCGCGGCCTGTGCTGCGGTGCCGGTCGCCTGCAGCGCCATCGCCGCCCCCAGGAGGGCCACGATGCGACGACGTCGCCTGCGGGGCCGACCGACCGGGCTGCTCTCGACGCGTGCAGGCCCCTGAGTCATGTGCACTCCATCCACGGTGGTGCAGGGTGCAGGAGCAGCCCGCGTGGTTGGCATCTTCGGCCCGATGTGTCCAGGCGTCAACCGTCGGCGCGATGGGGGTCGACCTGCTCGGTGTTCCCTGCCGAACCTCGACCCTGGTGATCATGTTCGGGGCAGGATCGGTCGATAGTGGGGATGATGTCGATCGACCGGGGGGGGATTCAGGTGGATGCGCTGACGGCTGCCGACCTGACCCGGTTCATCGAGCGGGTCGTCTCTGCCGGTCGAGGGGGCTCGGTCACGCACGTCATGGAGTCGCTGGTCGACGCCTGCGTCGACTGCGTGAGCGCGGTGCAGGTGTCGTTCCTGCTGGTCGAACCCGAGCACGGCGTGCTCCGCACCGTGTTTCGCGCTGGTGAGCTGGCCGAGGGCGAACGGCGTCGGCCGGTCAACGACACCCATGAGCTGGACGTAGGGAGCGCCGGCCCGGTGGGTGCTGAAACTTTCCTGACGACGGCCGACGTCCTCGTGGACGGGCGGCTGTGGGGCCGGCTCGTCGCGCGCCACCCGGGGCCCGGGGGGATGACGGCGGGTGACCTCGCGCTGCTGCAGCTGTGCGCCGCCCAGCTCGGGCTGGTCAGAAGCGTCCGGGCGCTGTGCGACGCGCAGGGAGCCGCCGGTGGCCGCGACGCGCTGACGGGGTTGCTGACCCGCGAGGCGATCGACCGGGCGCTGGCCGCCGGTCGGGACGCTCCCGACCTGATCATCGCGGCCTTCGACCTGGACGGGCTGAAGGTCGTCAACGACCGGTACGGGCACGCGGCCGGTGACCGCCTGATCGTCGCCGCCGCGAACGCCCTGCAGGAGAACGTCGGTGGACTGCCCGGTGCGGTCGTGGCGCGCGTCGGTGGTGACGAGTTCGCGGCCGTGGTCGCGGGCGCGGACGTCGAGTCCGTGACGCAGGCGTGTGCCCACGCCATGACCGAGGTCACCTCGTTCTTGCCGGCGTCCGGCCTGTCGTGCGGCGTCGCGACCAGACGCGACCTGCGCAACGACGTGCGCTCGGGCCGTCCCCTGCTGCGCCTCGCGGACGCGACGCTGTACCGGGCGAAGAAGTCGCGGTTGACGGTGCCGCTGCGGGCTTGGCGCGCGTCGCCGGATCTGGCCGTCCTTCCTGGCCTCGCGCCACCGACGTCGCTGCCGGTTGCGGCGTCCAGCCGGCTCGACCGCCTCCGCGGAGCCGTCGACGCCCTCTGTCGCTCGGTGGACGGCGCGGCGTGGTGGATCAGCCAGCAGAGCTCGGTGACCGCCCAGCTCGTGGTGGTCGACCGGCGGGTCTACCGCGACCGTCGGGGCGAGGGCGATGACCTGCACGACATCGGGGAGCGGTACGACCTGAACCAGCTGCCCTGGACGGCACGCGCCATGGACGGGGCCAGCTTCTGGGCGGGCATCAACGACGCCGACGTCGACCCGGTGGAGCAGTCGTTCCTGGCCGAGCTGGCGTACACGGGCAACCTGGCCGCAGGGTGCCGGGACCAGGACGGGGCAGCGTGGCTGGTCGAGATCTTCTGCGACCCGCTCACCGCCCGCCTCGACCTCTTCGGGCCCGAGCTGCTGCACCTCGTGCGCTCGGCCACCGCGGTCGCCGGCTGACCAGCGGCAGGGGGCGGCTCACGTACGCTTCGCGCTGAGTCCTCACCCGAACGCGGGTCCCACCTGATCGGAGCCCCTGCATGCAGGCCACGTGGTCCACGAGCCTGCTGCGACGACTTCGTGCCCTCGAGCTCGACACCCGGCCGGTGCACCCCGAGACCCGGGCGGCCTTGAATCAGCGCTGGGCGGACCTGCCCGACGTCGTCAAGACCCCCAGCCAGGCCCTGGGGCAGCACGCGGTCGGCTGCGAGGGGACCCACGGGGTGTTCCCGCGCTGCAACCTGGCCTGCACCCCGTGCTACCACTCGCGGGACGCCAACCGCGTGCGCATCGACGGCGAGCACACCCGCCGTGAGGTCGAGCAGCAGATGGCCCTGATGCGCACGGTGCGCGGGCCCAAGGCACACGCCCAGCTGATCGGTGGCGAGGTCACCCTGCTGCCCGCGCAGGATCACGCGGCGACCCTGCAGGTCATGCGCGACGCCGGCCGCGAGCCGATGAGCATGACCCACGGCGACTTCGACTACGACTACCTGCGCGACCTCGCGCTGGGGGCGGACGGCCGACGTCGCTTCGACCGGCTCTCGTTCGCCGGCCACTTCGACATGATGATGTTCGGCCGTCGCGGCATCGAGCGGCCGGCCGACGAGGCGTCCCTGCACCCGTACCGGCGCCGGTTCACCGAGATGTTCGCCCGGTTGCGTCGCGAGACCGGTGTGCGTTCCTTCCTGGCGCACAACATGACCGTGACGCCGACCAACCTCGACCAGATCGCCTCGGTCGTGCGCGAGTGCCGCGACTACGGGTTCGGGCTGTTCTCGTTCCAGCCGGCCGCGTTCGTCGGCGACGACCGTCGCTGGCACGAGGGATACCGCCAGCACACCGACGACGACGTCTGGGCGCAGGTCGAGGCGGGCATCGGCACGCGCCTGCCGTACGCGGCGATCCAGATCGGCGACGAGCGCTGCAACCGCACCACGTACGGGTTCCTCGTCGGACCCGACTACTTCCCGGTGCTGGACGACGAGGACCCGGCCGACGTCCGCACCCGTGACGCGTTCATCCGCTACCTCGGCGGCGTGAGCTTCTCGGGCACCCCGCCCCTCGCGCTCGCCGTCAAGGTGCTGCGCGTCGCCGTCGTCCACCCGCAGGTCGTCCTCGAGGCAGCGCGGTGGTTGGCGAGGACGGCACGCACGGTGGGCGTCCGTCGTCTGGCGCGGCACCGCTCGGTGCGGCCGCTGACCTTCGTCATGCACTCGTTCATGGACGCCGCCGACGTCAAGCCGGCCTGGGAGCTCATGCAGCGCGGCGAGACCGCCACCGACCCGGCGGTGCGGGCCACCCAGGAGCGACTGCAGGCCTGCTCGTACGCGATGGCCCACCCCGAGACCGGCGAGCTGGTGCCCTCGTGCGTCCAGCACGGCATCCTCGACCCGGCCGAGAACGTCGAGCTGCGGCGGCTGCTGCCGTTGACCGTGACACGTCGCGACCCCTCGACCGCGGGCACCGCCCGTGCTTGACGCGCCGGTGCGGCGCGCCCTGGCCCCGGCGCTGGATCGCATCGGTGCCGTCCTCGCCGACGCGGGTGTCCCCCCGCTGGCGCTGACGGCGTCCGGGTTCGCGGCGGGACTGGCTGCCTGCGTCGCCGTGACGCGGCACGCGTGGGCGGCTGCGCTGGTGCTGTGGCTGGTGAACCGGTTGCTCGACGGGCTGGACGGGCCCACCGCCCGCCGCTGCGGAGCGACCGACCTCGGCGGGTTCCTCGACATCGTGGCCGACTTCACGGTCTACGCCGGTTTCGTCGTGGCCGTCGGTGTGGCCGTGCCCGACGCGCGGATCGCCTGCCTGGCGCTGCTCACCGCCTACTACGTCTCGGGTACGGCGTTCCTGGCCCTGTCCTCGCTGCTCGAGCGGCGGGGGTCACCGGGCGTGGCGACCGACCGCCGTTCGCTGCGCTTCGTCGGCGGCCTGGCCGAGGGCACCGAGACCGTCATCGTCTACGTGCTGTTCTGCCTGCTGCCACAGCACGCCGAGCTGATCGCCTGGGTGTTCGCAGCCGCGGTCGCTGTCACCGTCGTGCAGCGGGTCGCCCTCGGTGTGCACCTGCTCGCGCAGCCTGTGCCGGTCCTGACCGAACCATCCGCGGACCGGCGCAGCCGGGTCCGCCCGCTGAAGGAGACCTCGTGAGGCGCCACCTGCTCGCCGCCCTGTCCCTGGCGGCGGTCCTGACCGCCAGTGCTTGCGGCGCAGGCGGAACCGAGCCAAGCGCGGCACCCAGCCCGAGTGTGGACGCCAGCGACTGGGGTTCGGTCCTCGCCCAGGCCAAGGGCCAGACGGTGAGCTGGCACATGTACGGCGGCGACGACACCCTGAACGCGTTCGTCAACGGCTACGTCGCCGACCGGTTGAAGACCTACGGCGTGACGCTCAACCAGGTGAAGATCACTGACACCGCCGATGCCATCAACGCGGTGCTGGGCGAGAAGCAGGCGGGAAAGACCACCGGTGGCAGCGTCGACGCGATCTGGGTCAACGGCGAGAACTTCGCCACCGGTGTCCAGGCCGGGCTCTGGTCGTGCGGGTGGCCCTCGAAGCTGCCGAACGCGACGTACGTCGACCTGGGCGCCCCCGCGGTCGCCAACGACTTCGGCGTGCCCGTCAAGGACTGCGAGTCGGTGTGGCAGCAAGCCGACAGCGCGCTGGTCTACGACTCCACGAAGCTGCAGGACGCGGACGTCGCCTCGGTGTCGAGCCTGCTCGCGTGGGCGGCCCGCCACCCGGGGCACTTCACCTACCCCGCGCCGCCAGACTTCACCGGCTCGATGGTGGTGCGCACGATCCTGTACGACACCGTCGGCGGGCCACAGTCCCTCGCCGGTGCGTTCGACCAGAACGCGTACGCACCGGCGGCAACGCGTCTGTGGTCGCGGCTGAACGCTGCCGAGAAGACGCTGTGGCGGCGCGGGTCGACGTACCCGCAGAGCCAGGACCAGGTCGAGAAGCTGTACTCCACCGGTGAGATCAGCGCCTACTTCACCTACGGCCCCGGGGCTGTCGGCGACCAGGTGGCCAAGAAGGTGTTCCCGGCGACGACCCGCGAGGCGGTGCTGGCCGGCGGGAACATCGCCAACACCAGCTTCATCGGGGTCCCCGCCAACGCGGCGCACCACGCGGCGGCGCTGGTGCTCGCGAACGTCCTGCTCGAGCCGGCCACCCAGCTCGAGCTGTACCGCGCCGAGGGCACCTACCCGGGCATCGACCTTGCCCGGGTGCCGCCCGACGTCCGTGCGCAGTTCGCCGCCGTGCCGGTCAGCCCGTCGGTGCTGCCCCTCGAGAGGCTGACGGCCAATGCCCAGCCCGAGCTCGCGAGCGGGTACGTGACGCGGTTGGAGAAGGACTGGACGGCAAACGTCTTGCAGAAGTGAGCCGATGAACCTGCCCCGACGGTTGCGGATCGCGCTGCTGCTCGCCCCCGCACTGACCGTCGTGGCGCTGTTCTTCGGTGCCGGGGTGGTGCAGGCGGCAGCGCAGAGCCTGGGGTACCAGCCGTACCTCGACGGCTGGCGGTGGTCGACCGACGCGTACGTAGCGCTGTGGAACGACCCCGCGGTGCGGGCCTCGTTCGCCCTCACGGCGCGGGTCTCGATGCTCTCGACGGTGCTGGCCGCTGTGCTGGGCGTCGCCCTGGCGCTGCTGCTGCGCCGGCTGGGGCGGGGCCGGCGGTGGGCAGCGGGACTGCTGCAGACCGACCTCGCCGTCCCGCACCTGGTCGGTGCGCTGTGCATGCTGCTGCTGCTGGGCCAGAGCGGCTTGCTGTCGCGGCTGGCCCAGGGGGTCGGGATGACGGCCGCCCCCGCCGACTTCCCGGGGCTGACGGCCGACGGGTTCGGTGTCGCGGTGATCGCCGAGTACGTCTGGAAGGAGACGCCGTTCATCGCCGTCGTCGCCCTCGGCGCCCTGGGCCGGGCCACGGCTGAGCTCGAGGGCGCCGCCGCCGTCCTCGGAGCCCGCCCGTGGCAACGGATGCGGCACGTGACGCTGCCTCTGCTGGCGCCCGCGGTGCTTGCTGGGTCGGTGCTGGTGCTGGCGTTCACGGCCGGCTCCTACGAGGTGCCGCTGCTGCTCGGCCGGCCCTACCCCGCGACCCTGCCCGTGGTCGCCTACCAGCTGTACCGCGACACCGACTTGGGCTCGCGCCCCGAGGCGATGGCGGTCGCCGTCGTGATCTCGGCCCTGTCGCTGGCGGTGGTGGCCGGCTACGTCGCCCTCGTCGCGCGGCTGGCTCGGCGGTCGGTGTGAGCGCCCCGACCCGGGTGCGACTGCTCGTCGTGGCCGCCGGCGTGGTCGCCCTGCTGCCGCTGGTGCCCCTCGTGCTCTGGTCGGTGAGTGGCACGTGGCCCTACCCGAGCCTGCTGCCGACCTCCACCACGACGCGCGGGTTGGCGCTTCTGGTGGCCCCGCGCACCGGCGCGGTTCACTCTCTGGCTCTGTCACTGGGGATCGGCGCCTCGGTCAGCGTCCTCGCAGTCCTGATCGGGCTGCCGGCCGGCCGGGCGATCGGCCTGTTCCGGTTTCGCGGACGTCGGCTCGTGCAGCTGGCCTTGCTCGCCCCCGTGATCGTGCCGGGGCTCGCGGTCACCCTCGGGCTGCAGGTGTTCTTCGTCCGGTACGGGCTGTCGGGCACCGTGCCCGGCGTCGTCCTGGTGCAGCTGGTGCCGACCGTGCCGTACGCCGCCACGGTCCTCGGTGCGGGGTTTGCGAACGTCGACGTCGACCACGAGCGCGTCGCGCGCACCCTCGGCGCGGGCCCGGTGCGGACGACGTGGTCGGTCACCCTGCCGCTGCTGCGCCCCACGATCGTGGCGGCAGCGCTATTCTGCTTCCTGATCTCGTGGAGCGAGTACGTCCTGACGCTGCTGGTCGGAGCCG
>JACMOY010000373.1 GCA_014377795.1 Actinomycetota bacterium
CGCCGCGATCTGGTCAGCGCTGACGGGCACCCGGCCGTGCTCGCTGGGCGTGCGGGGTCCGTTGACGCAGGCCTTGAGCACGGACAGATGGTGGCACGCCACCATGACTGGGCGATCGGCCCGCGCTGCCCACCGACGTCGACGGTCGGCCGCTCACTGCTGGGCAGGTTCACGGCGTCTACGTCGCGAGGTGGTCAGGTCGGGGAGCAGAGCGCGCACCGAACGGGCCCGCAGTGCACCCATCCATACCCCGGCGCCGTAGGCGAGGTCGTCCAGGCGACGCACCAGCAGGAACGGCCCGAACGCGAGCGGCGGCGCCGTCCGGCGGTGCTCGACGGCCGCGTCGACCAGCCCCGCGACGACGACCGCTTGCCGCGCGCGGCCCGACACGAGGCACGCGACGAGGGTGAGCGGCCACCAGTGCCGCAGCATCAGGGCGCTGGCCTGGCCGGACGCGGCCCCCAGGCCGGTCAGCGTCAGCGTCGCCGCCAACCGCACCGGACTCCGGCTGCGCGGCACCCGCCGGGCGATCCGCGCCGTCACGACCGCGCAGGTCAACGCCACCACCGGCGCCGACCACCGGCGCTGGCACAGCGCGGCACCCACGGCCAGCACGCTCCACGGCGAGAGCACCGCCGGTGCCACCAGGGCGCCGTGCCGGTCGGCCAGCAGCGCAGCCCCGGTGCCGTAGTACGCCTTGCGGCTCAACCACGCGGCCAGGTCGGCGCGGTGCTCGTGCTCGACGCGCACGTCCGGCTCGTACCGCACCCGCCAGCCGTCGGCGCACAGCCGCCACACCAGGTCGACGTCCTCAGCCACCCGCAGCTCGTCGCTGAAACCCGCGCCGAGCGCCGACACCCGCGCGACCACGCACGCCGTGGCCACCCACGACACCCGCGAGCGCGGGCGCACCAGGGCCGGGTCGGGTCCGGGGTCCAGGGACGACCTCGCCCCCTCGTACGCCGCCACCGGGCTCCGCGGCGACCCGCCCAGCGGCATCACCCGGGGCGCGACCAGCGCCACGCGGGGATCGGCGAAGTGGCGCAGCAGCGAGGTGATCGCCTCGGCCGTGGCGACGACGTCGGAGTCGACGAACGCGACGTACGGCGTGCCGACCTGCGCCAACCCGGCGTTGCGGGCGCCCGCCGGGCCGACGTTCGCGCTCAGCGGGAGCAGCGTCGCACCGTGCGCCGCGACGACCGCGGCGACCGCCGCCGGCTCGTGCGACCCGTCGTCCACGACGACGACGCGCAGCGAGCGCCCCAGCGCGGCGAGCAGCCGGTCGAGCTGGGCCGGCCGGTCGCGCACCGGCACCACGACGGTGACCGCTTCGGCCGCGACCTCGGGCAGCGATGCCAGGACGGGGTTCGCCAGACCCGTCTCGACCAGCCGCTCGGCCAGGGCACGCGCGACCGGCGTCGTCGCTCGCAGGGTGCCGCCGTCGAGCAGCCGGGCGGCCGACTCGGTCAGGTGCAGCACCCGGGTGGGCGACCCGCCGACCAGGGTGGTGCCGCCGTCGCGCACCCGGGTGTGCCGGCTCAGCGCCACCACGACGTCGACGGTGGGCAGCGCAGGTGCGGTCACGGCGTGAACCCGCCGTCCGCCTGGACGACCGAGCCGTTCAAGACACCGCCCGCGACCGAGCAGCAGAAGGCGACGGTCGCGGCGATCTCGTCCGGCTCGAGCAGCCGGCGCAGCAGCGTCGAGGCGGCGAACCCCCCGACGTCGCTCTCGCCGTACAGGGCGGCGGTGGCCGTCAGCATGTCGGTGCGGGTGCTGCCGGGCGAGACCGCCACCGCGGTGACCCCGGTGCCCACCAGGTCGGCGGCCAGCCCCTTCACCAGGCCGACGACGGCGTGCTTGGCCGCCGAGTACGCGGCCAGCCGGAACAACCCGTGCGCGCCGGCGGCGGAGGCGAGCGCCACGAAGCGGCAGCCGCTCGGCGCCGGCCCCGCGAGCATCAGCGGCACCGTCACGGCAGCCGTCGTCCACACGCCGCGGACGTCGACCTGCCACAGCGCATCCAGCTCATCGTCCGGGGTCTGCCACAGCGGGGCCCCACCGGCCATCACCGCCGCGGCCGCGACCACGGCGTCCAACCGACCCAGCTCGTCCACCGCCAGCCGGGCCGCAGCCTGCATCGCTGCCTTGTCGCGGACGTCGGCCACCCGGGTCAGCACCGCGTCGCCCCCGGCCGCACCCACCGCGTCCAGCTGCTCGCGCGTCGCGAGCGGGTACGTCACGGCGTCCGGCCGCGTCGGCCCCTCACCCGCGCACGAGTCCTCCGCCACCACCGCGTACCCCTGGGCCACCAGCGCCGCCACGCTCGCCGCACCGACCCCCCGCGCGGCACCGGTGACCAGTGCGA
>JACMOY010000374.1 GCA_014377795.1 Actinomycetota bacterium
CCGAGGAGGCCGCCCGGACGCGCCTGGCTCAGGCGGCCGGGCCCGCCGCGGGCATCGGGCAGCTGACCCCGGTGCCACCGATGCCGCAGTAACCGTTCGGCACCTTGTACAGGTACTGCTGGTGGTAGTCCTCGGCGTAGAAGAACTCGCCCGCCTCGGCCGCACTGCGGATCTCGGTGGTGATCTCGCCGTAGCCGCGCTGCTTCAGGACCTCGGCGTACGCCGCCCGGCTGGCCTCCAGGGCCAGACGCTGCTCCTCGGTGGTCCAGTACACGGCCGAGCGGTACTGGGTGCCGCGGTCGTTGCCCTGGCGGAAGCCCTGGGTCGGGTCGTGGCTCTCCCAGAACCCCTTGAGCAGCTCGGTCGTCGACAGGACGCTGGGGTCGTAGGCGACCAGCACCGCCTCGGTGTGGCCGGTGCGCCCGGTGCAGGTCTGCTCGTACGTGGGGTTGGGCGTCGTGCCGCCCTGATAGCCGGCCGCGGTGGTGACCACGCCGGGTGTCTGCCAGAAGATGCGCTCGGCGCCCCAGAAGCAGCCCATGGCGACGTAGATCGTCTGGGTGCCCTCGGGCCAGGGGCCCTTGAGGGCAGTGCCCAGCACGGCGTGCGTCGACGGCACGTCGTAGGGCGGGGTGGGACGGCCCGGCAGCGCCTCGTCGGCGGCGACCAGCGTGGACTTGGACTTCGAACCGAACAGCACGACAGACCTCCGGTGGTGTGGTGACGTAAGGCTCAACGACGCAGACCCGCGCTGTCATCCCGGCGCGCTCGACGTCACACCCGGGTAGGCGATGCTGTGGACGTGATCACCCGACTCCGCGGTCGTCAGATGCCGCGCCGCCTCGCCCAGCTGTACGCCGGCCTGGTGCTGTTCGGCGTCAGCATGGCGCTGCTCGTGCGCAGCCGCCTCGGCAACATGCCCTGGGACGTGCTGCACCAGGGGCTGGTGCGCCAGGTGGGCGGCACCATCGGGCAGTGGTCCATCGCCGTCGGGGTGCTGGTGCTGCTGGCGTGGATCCCGCTGCGCGAGCGACCCGGCCTCGGCACAGTCAGCAACGTCGTCCTGATCGGTGCCAGCGTCGACGCGACCCTGGCGCTGCTGCCCGTCGCGGGCCCGATGCCCGCTCGGGTGGCGTTCATGGCCGCCGGCATCGTCCTGAACGCGATCGCCACGGCGCTGTACGTCGGCGCGCACCTCGGGCCGGGGCCCCGCGACGGGCTGATGACCGGCTTCGTCCGGCGCACCGGCGCGTCCGTGCGGCTGGTCAAGACCCTGATCGAGGTGACGGTCGTCCTCGCCGGGTGGGCGATGGGCGGCACCCTCGGCGTCGGGACGGCGGTGTTCGTCCTGACGATCGGGCCGCTCGTGCAGGTGTTCCTGCACCGGCTGGCCGTCCCGCGGCCCGAGCCGGTCGCGGTGCTCGATACCGTGGCGGGGTGAGCACCCCGAGCCAGCGACACGGTTTCTCGACCCGCGCTATCCACGCCGGCCAAGAGCCCGACCCTCTTACCGGGGCGGTCGTCCCGCCGATCTACCAGGTGTCGACGTACAAGCAGGACGGCGTCGGCGGGCTGCGAGGCGGGTACGAGTACTCGCGGTCGGCCAACCCCACCCGCAGCGCGCTCGAAGAGTGCCTCGCCTCGCTCGAGGGCGGCAGCCGCGGCTTCGCGTTCGCCTCGGGCCTGGCCGCCGAGGACACCGTGCTGCGGGCTCTGTGCCGGCCCGGCGACCACGCGGTCACCCCGAACGACGCCTACGGCGGCACCTACCGGCTGTTCGCCCAGGTGGCGGGCCCGTGGGGCCTCGCGCACTCGCCCGCAGACCTCGGTGACCTGGACGCCGTCCGCCCGGCCGTGCGGCCGGGTGAGACGGAGGTGCTGTGGGCCGAGACGCCGACCAACCCGCTGCTCGGCGTCGGCCACATCGCCCGCCTGGCCCG
>JACMOY010000045.1 GCA_014377795.1 Actinomycetota bacterium
CAACAGACGGGCGGCCCCGGCGGCGGGGGGCGACGGGGGGCCCCTGCCCCCGCGGGGGGGGGGCCCCCCCCGCCGGCGCCGTCACGGCCGGCGTCTGGACGGTGCTCATGCGCTGGCGAAGATCGACTGCTTCTGCTTCTCGATGCTGTTGACCAGACCGTCGACGTCGGTCGGGGTCTTGATGAACTGCTGGATGGCCGGGATCATCACGTTGCTCGCGAAGTCCGGACGGGTGTCGCGGTCGAGGAACTGGCTGATGTTCTTGGCGCTGCCCACGAACTCGACGGCCTTTTTCTGCAGCGCCGAGTACCCGCTGCTGTCGGCACCGCTGTTGACCGCGATGACGGTCGGGTCGGCCTTGACGGACAGGCCTTCGGCGGCGGGCGTGCCCAGGTAGCTGAGGAACGCCTTGGCGGCCTCCTCGTTGCGGGGGCGCTTGGACATCATGTAACCGTCGATCGGCGCCTCGATGGCGTCCGCACCGATGTTGGAGTCGACCTCGGGGAAGGTGAAGAAGTCGAGGTCGTCGCGGTCGGCACCCTCGGGGAACTGCTGACCGACGAACATGCCGAGGACGTACATTCCGGACTTCTTCTGCTGCAGCGACTGAGCTGCCTCCTGCCAGGTGCGGCCGAGGGACGCGTCCTGGTGGTAGGGCAGCAGGCTCCGCCAGGTGTCGAAGACGCTCTTGACCTCGGGCCCGTTCCACGGCTTCTTGCCGGCCATCAGGTCGACGTGGAACTGGAAGCCGTTGATCCGCATGTTCAGCTGGTCGAAGGTGCCCATGGCGGGCCACCCGTCCTTGTCGCCGAACGCGATCGGCGACAGGCCGTCCTTCTGCATCTGCTTGGACAGCGCGACCAGCTCGTCCAGGGTCTTGGGCTCGGTGTAGCCCTTCTCCTTGAACAGGCTCGGCCGGTAGAAGACGGCCCACGGGTAGTTCGTGAACGGCATGAAGTACTGCTTGCCGTCGTCGCCGGTCGAGGCGGTCTTGAGCGCGTCGCTGAAGCCGGTCGTCTTGGCCCACACGTCGCTGATGTCACCGGCGAGGCCCTTGCTGGCGAAGAAGCGCATCCGGTAGCCCGAGAACCAGGTGTAGACGTCGTCCGGGCTGCCCTGCAGATAGCTGTTGATCTGCTCCTGGAAGGTGTTGTGGTCGACCGTGTTGACCTTGACGGTCAGGCCGGCGTTCGCCTTCTGGAAGTCGCTGACCACCTGCGCGATCGCGTTCTTCGGCACGGCGTCGGACTGGTTGGACCCGAACGTCACGGTGCCGGTGGCCTTCTTCGCCGCACCCGTGGTGCCGCCACCGCTGCCACTGCTGCTGCCGCAAGCGGCCAGCGTGGCAGCGGCGCCGAGCCCGAAGGCACCCTGCAGGACGGCGCGGCGGCCGATCCCGCGGGCGGCCATCGACGGGGGCACCAGCGAGGCCAGGTACTCGGCTTCGGTCTTCGGACGGGACATCGCGCCTCCAGGGCATCATTGGCCTGCACGCGATCGAACAGAAACGATCGCCAGTGGCGATCACGATCACGGCGTCCGGGCATCCTTGTCAAGGATGAGAAGCGAGATATCGCTCCACGACAGCGGTCTTGACCAAAACGTGACCTGGGCCGCGCCTGGCTCGTCTTGTTGGGTTCTGTTGACTTCGGTCGTGTCAGCGGCCAGGCTGCGCACCATGCGCTCCTGGCCCACCGACCGCGTCGCTCTCGGCGGCGACTACAACCCCGAGCAGTGGCCCCGCGACGTGTGGCCGCAGGACGTCGCGCTGATGCGCGAGGCCGGAGTCAGCTTCGTCTCGGTGGGGATCTTCGCCTGGTCGGCGCTCGAGCCCGAGCCCGGACGCTTCGACCTGGGCTGGCTGGACGAGGTCATGGACCTGCTGCACGAGGGTGGCATCGCCGTCGACCTGGCCACCGGCACCGCCTCGCCGCCGCCCTGGTTCTCGCACCGCTACCCCGACACGCTGCCGGTGACCCGCGACGGCCACCGACTGTGGCCCGGCGGGCGGCAGGCCTACTGCCCCAGCTCGACGGTCTTCCGCGACCACGCCGTGCGCCTCGCCGAGACGATGGCGCAGCGCTACCGCGACCACCCGGCGCTGGCGATGTGGCACGTCTCGAACGAGTACGCCTGCCACAACACGCCGTGCTACTGCGACACCTGCGCGGCCGCGTTCCGGGACTGGCTGCGGCGCCGGTACGGCGACGTCGCGACGATGAACGACGCCTGGGGCACCAGCTTCTGGAGCCAGCGCCACACCACCTTCGAACACGTCCTGCCGCCCCGCCAGGCGCCGACCGCGAGCAACCCCACCCAGCTGCTGGACTACCGCCGGTTCTCCTCCGACACCCTGCTCGACCAGTTCCTGGCCGAGCGCGCGGTGCTCGAGCGGGTGTCCCCGGGTGTGCCGATCACCACGAACTTCATGACGCTGAGCCACTTCCGACACCTGGACTACACCCGCTGGGCCCCGCACCAGGACGTCGTCAGCACCGACCACTACCTGGTGGCCACCCAGGCCGACCCTGGGGCCGAGCTGTCGTTCAGCGGCGACCTCACCCGGGGACTGGCCGGCGGCGCGCCGTGGCTGCTGATGGAGCACTCGACCAGCGCGGTCAACTGGCAGCCGGTGAACCCGGCGAAGGCACCCGGCCAGATGCTGCGCAACAGCCTGGCCCACGTCGCCCACGGCGCCGACACAGTCGGGTTCTTCCAGTGGCGGGCCTCGGCGGCGGGTGCCGAGAAGTTCCACTCCGCGCTGCTGCCCCACGCCGGCACCGAGTCGCGGCTGTGGCGCGACGTCGTCCGGCTCGGCGAGGTGTGCGGCCGCCTGGGTGAGCTGGTCGGGTCACGGGTCGAGGCCGACGTCGCGATCCTGTGGGACTACGAGGCGGGGTGGGCGTGCGACCAGCCCTCGCACCCCAGCCAGCTGGTCGCGTACGGCGACGACGCCCACCAGCTGCACGCCACCCTGCTGCACCGCGGCATCACCAGCGACGTGGTGTCCCCCGCCGCCGACCTGTCGTCGTACCGGCTGGTGATCGTGCCCACGCTGTACCTGATGACCGATGCGGGCGCCGCCGCCGTCACCGCCGCGGCGCAGGCCGGCGCGCAGGTGCTCGTGACGTTCTTCTCCGGGATCGTCGACGAGCACGACCACATCCGTCTCGGCGGCTACCCCGGCGCCCTGCGCGATCTGCTGGGCGTCTGGGTCGAGGAGTTCAACCCGTTGCGCGAGAACGAGACCGTGCAGCTGGACGACGGGTCCGTCGGTGCCGTGTGGAGCGAGCGTCTCGACCTGCGCGGGGCGCAGGCCGTGGCGTCGTACGCCGAAGGCCCGCTCGCTGGCGTGCCGGCGATCACCCGCCGGGACGTCGGCGCCGGGGCCGCGTGGTACCTCGCCACCCGCCTGCAGGGTGAGCACCTGGACGCGCTGGTCGGCCGGCTGGTCGACGCGGCCGGCGTCAGCGCGCCCTACGACTGCCCCCGCGGCGTCGAGCTGGTGCGCCGCACCTCGGGCACGGCGTCCTACCTGTTCGCACTGAACCACCGCGACGACGAGGTGACGGTCCCCGTCACCGGGCACGACCTGGTGGCCGACGTCGGCACCGACGGGCGGCTGGTGCTCGCCCCCGGCGGCGTGGCCGTCGTGCGCGAGCGGCGCTGATGCTCGCTCGACAGCGCCAGGAGCGCATCCTGGAGCAGGTGCGCCGCACCGGCGGGGCGCGGGTCAGCGACCTGGTCGACCTGCTGGGCGTCTCGGACATGACAGTGCGCCGCGACATCGAGCAGCTGGCCCGGCGTGGCCTGGTCGAGCGGGTGCACGGCGGCGCGACCGCCATCGGCACACGCAGCAGCGAGGAGCCCGGCTTCGTCGCCAAGTCGGCCCTGGCCCGCGCCCAGAAGCACTGCATCGCCGTCGCCTGCGCGGGGTTGATCAGCCCCGGTGAGTCTGTGGCGATCTCGGCGGGGACGACGACGCTGGCGGGCGCCCGCGAGCTGCTGGCGGTCTCGGACCTGACGATCGTCACCAACTCGCCGCCGGTCGCCGACCTGATGCACGACCCCGCCCGACGCGACCGCAGCGTGGTGCTGGTCGGCGGCGAGCGGACGCCCTCCAACGCGCTCGTCGGGCCGGTCGCCGTCGCGTCGCTGCGCACCCTGCACGTCGACACGCTGGTGCTCGGGGTGCACGGCATCACCGCGCGCGAGGGGCTCACGACACCGAACCTGGTCGAGGGCGCCACCGACCGCGCGATGGTCGAGAGCGCACGGCGGCTGGTGGTCGTCGCCGACCACACCAAGTGGGGCGTGGTCGGACTCCCGACGATCGCCGACCTGCGGCAGGTGGACGTGCTGGTCACCGACGGCGAGCTGCCGCAGTCGGCGCGGCGCGCCCTCGCCAGCGCCGTCGGCCGCCTGGTGATCGGCGACGCCGTCGCCGAGGCCGTGTCATGACGGTGCGGCGCACGCGCGACGTGCTCGCCGACGGGCGCGAGCTGTTCTACTTCGACGACACCGAGCCGTTCGTGTCCGGCGCCGCCACCCGGGTCGTCCCGGACACCAGGCCGCTGGGCCCGGCCGGGGTCGCGGGCGAGCGGCGCCGCGACCCGCTCACCGGCGACTGGGTGGTGCTCGCCGCGCACCGCATGGACCGCACCTTCCTGCCGCCCGCGGACGAGTGCCCGCTGTGCCCGTCCGGGCGCGGCAGCGTGCCGTCCGAGGTGCCGTCCGCCGAGTACGACGTCGTCGTGTTCGAGAACCGCTTCCCGTCCCTCAGCACCCGGGTGCCGGACGACGTCCCGGCGCTGGTCGACGGCGAGGCGCTGTGGCCGAGCGCCGCGGCGGACGGCCGGTGCGAGGTCGTCTGCTTCACCAGCGACCACGACGGCACGTTCGGCAACCTGACCCCGACCCGCGCGCGGACGGTCATCGACGCCTGGGCCGACCGCACGGCCGACCTGAGCGCGCTGACCGGTGTCGCGCAGGTGTTCTGCTTCGAGAACCGCGGCGCCGAGATCGGCGTCACGCTCGCGCACCCGCACGGGCAGATCTACGCCTACCCGTTCGTCGCACCGCGCACCGAGCGGCTGCTGCAGCTGGCCGCAGGGCACCGAGCTGGCGGCGGCGGCGACCTGGTCGGCGACGTCCTGGCCGCCGAGCGGCGGGCCGGCGCCCGGGTGGTGCTGGCCGGCGAGCACTGGACGGCGTACGTGCCGGCGGCGGCGCGCTGGCCGGTCGAGGTGCACCTGACCCCGCACCGCCACGTCCCGGATCTGGCCGCGCTGGACGACGCCGAGCGCGACGAGCTCGCCGTCGTCTACCTCGAGCTGGTGCGCCGACTGGACCGGTTTCACGGCGACCCCTCGGCACCGGTGCGACTGCCCTACGTGGCCGGGTGGCACCAGGCGCCGGTCGGGCAGGGACGCGACCTGGTGCGACTGCAGCTGCAGGTCACGTCGGTGCTGCGGGCGCCCGGCAAGCTCAAGTACCTGGCCGGTTCGGAGTCGGGCATGGGCGCCTTCATCAACGACACGACGCCCGAGCGCATCGCTGCGCGGCTGCGCGAGGTCGCCGCGTGAGCCGTCCGGTGCCCCCGCAGTGGCAGGTGCCCGGTGAGCGGGTCGCGCGGCTGGCGCGGGTCGTCGCCGCGTTCAGTGACGAGTTCGGGGCAGCGCCGCGGGGAGTGTGGGCCGCGCCTGGGCGGGTCAACCTGATCGGCGAGCACACCGACTACAACGGCGGGCTGTGCCTGCCGATCGCGTTGCCGCACACCACGATCGTCGCCGCCAGTCCGACCTCGGGACACCTGGCGCTGCGCTCGCTGCAGCACCCCGACGAACCGTACGACGGCGAGCTCGCGGACGTCGGCCCCGGCTCACCGGCGGGTTGGCCGGCCTACGTCGCTGGTGTGCCGTGGGCCATGCGGCGCAACGGTTTCGCGGTGCCTGGGCTGCAGGTGGTCGTGGACGGCGAGGTGCCGCTGGGTGCCGGGCTGTCGTCGTCCGCCGCCCTCGAGAGCGCGACGGCGATGGCCGTCGACGCGCTCGGCGGCTCGGGGGGTCTTGCGGACGACGACGCCGGACGCGCTCAGCTCGCCGCCTCGTGCGTGCTCGCCGAGAACGAGGTCGCGGGCGCACCCACCGGCGGTATGGACCAGGCCGCGGCGCTGCGCTGCACACCGGGCAACGCCCTGTTGCTGGACTGCCGGGACGACACGGTCCGCCAGGTGCCCTTCGACCCCGGGGCGGCCGGGCTGGCCCTGCTGGTGGTGGACACCCAGGCGCCGCACCGGCTGGTCGACGGCCAGTACGCCGACCGGCGGCGGGTCTGCGAGGTCGCTGCCGCCGCCCTCGGGGTGCCGACGCTGCGCGAGGTGTGCGCCCAGCCGGTCGACGAGGTGCTCGCCCGGCTGGACGACCCGGTGCAGCGCCGACGTACGCGCCACGTGCTGACCGAGATCGGCCGGGTGCTCGACGTGGTCGCGCTGCTCGATCGCGGTGCTGTCGAGGCGACCGGTCCGCACCTGGACGCCTCACACGCCTCGCTGCGCGACGACTTCGAGGTCTCGTGCCACGAGCTCGACCTGGCCGTGACGTC
>JACMOY010000375.1 GCA_014377795.1 Actinomycetota bacterium
CGGCCAGACGAAGGGACGGCTGCGCACCGACGACCGGGCGCTGCGGTTCGTCGAGGTCGTCGTGAACGGACCGAAGACATGGTCACTCGCAGCGTCCCTACACCCCGAGATCGCCGCCGCGTACGACGCCGCTCAGGAACGCGCAGCCACCGAGATCATCGGCTGGCTAGGCGAGCACGCAACCACGCGGATCGGGCCGCGTGGTCGACAGGTGCAGGTGCCGGTCGAGAAGCTCGAGGCCGCGGTCGGGCGCCCCCCCCCCCCCCGCGCGGGTGCCCCCCCCCCCCCCCCCCACCTGCAGACCACCGCCCGCGTGTTCGCCGCCGGTAGGTGGCGTGGCCTGCACTCGGTCGGGGTCGTCGACAGCATCGAGGCGATCAACGGGATCGGACATGCGGCCGTGATGTGCGACCCGCAGTTCCGCCAGGTACTCGCCGCTCACGGCTACACCCTCGACCCCGGCACCGGTGACGTCCGCGAGCTCGTGCCGTACGCCGGTGAGTTCAGCGCACGTGCCGGTCAGATCGCCAGGAACGTCGACCGCTACGACGCCCAGTGGCGAGGCGAGCATCCTGGTGAGGAACCCGGCCCGAAGCTGCGACGCAGCTGGGACCGGCGTGCCTGGTCCGACGCCCGTCCCGACAAGGTCGTGCCCACCGACGGCGCCCAGCTCGCACGACGCTGGGTCGAGGAGCTGCACGACCTCGGGTTCACCGCGCCCACCGTCGGCAGCGAGCACCACCCGACCGCGATCGGGAGGATCAACCGCGACGCTGTCGTGGACGTCGTCCTCACCCGGATCGGGGCGCGTCGCTCGAGCTGGAACGCCGCCGATGTCCGCGGCGAGGTCGAGCGCATCATCGCCTCCGTCGACGTCGTCACGACCCCAACTGTCCGACGCGAGCTGGCCGAGGACCTCACCAGCCGTGTCGTCGGGCGATGCGTGCCGCTGCTCGACCGTGACGATGTACCCGCACACGTCAGAGGCCTCACCTCACGCAACGTGCTCGACGTCGAGGCCGACCTGGTCGACCGGCTCGTCACGCGCGCCGAGCACCCCGGCACCACCACACGGACCTACGCGACCGTGGGTGGCAACCGGCTCGACCCGGAACAGCAGCGGGTCCCCGCCGCGCTCGCCGGGACGGGCTCGTTGCTGGTCGTCGAGGGGGCCGCGGGTGCGGGCAAGACCACAACCCTCGCCGCCGCTCGCCACCTCATCGAGGCCCAAGGTGAGCGGCTCGTCATCGTCACCCCGACGCTGAAGGCCGCACGCGTCGCCGAAGCTCAGGTCGGCACCGCCGCGTACTCCGCGGCCTGGCTCATCCACCAGCACGGCTTCCGCTGGGACGACAACGGCCGCTGGTCACGCATCAACCCCGGCAACGACAACAGTGTCGATCGGGGTTCACGGCCTGACGCGATGGCCAGGCTGCTGCCCGGTGACCTGCTCCTGGTCGACGAGGCCGGGATGCTCGACCAGGACACCGCCCGCGCCCTGCTCACCCTCGCCGACGAAGCCGGCGCCCGGGTCGCGTTCATCGGCGACCGCCACCAGCTGCCCGCCGTCGGCCGCGGAGGAGTGCTCGACCACGCCGCCCGCTGGGCCAGCCCCGACACCCACCTCGCGCTCGAGGCCGTGCACCGGTTCAGCGACCCCACCTACGCCGACCTCACCCTGCTCATGCGCACCGGCCACCGTGCCGACGAGGTCTTCGACGCGCTGCTGGACCGCGGCGACATCGTCATCCACCCAACCGACGTCGAACGACTCGCAGCCGTCACCGAACTCGCCACCCGCTCAACGGCTCGGGTCATCGCCGATACGCGCGAGCAGGTCGCCGCGCTCAACGCCGCCATCCGCGACCGCCACCTCGCCGACGGCGACCTCGACCCGACGCGCCACCTCACCACCCGGGCCGGGGACCCGATCACCATCGGCGACCGGATCAGTACCCGACGCAACGACCGCGACCTCGACGTCGCCAACCGCGACCAGTGGACCGTCACCGCCATCAACGACCACGGACAGGTCACCATCGAAGGTCGGCGCGGAGCACGCACCCTGCGGACCGAGGTCTTCAGCCGCGACCGCGCCGACCTCGGCCCCGCGCACGCCGCTCAGAACGCGGCCGAGTCCATCGACCGCTACGGGACACAGCCACGTCCGCCCTCTCGCGGACCCCAGGATCGCGGGCCCAAGAATACAAGATTCGGGCGCCGGCGCCGCCCCGAAGAGCGTGCTCCCGCCCCTGCCGCGAGCCCTCCGAGAGGCATCGGTCGGTGACGACTGGTGACGAGTTTGCGTCGAGGTGACCGCCAGGAAGCCGTTTTCGCCCTTGGCGCATACGAGGACACATGCCGTCATCCACAGACGCACCGCACGCAACTGGGTGCGGGTCTCGTCCTCACCGACCGGAGGACAACCATGAACCCGATCCACATCCCTCAGGACTGGGACGACCGCGCGCTTCTCACCTTCGAGGAGTTCTGCACCCTGATCCACACCCCGCAACGCACCGTGCGCGACTGGCGACGACGCGGGATCCGACCTGGCTGGGCGCGCTTCGAGGGCTGCGGACGGCTCTACATCCAGGTCGCCGAAGCGCGGCGCTTCGTCGCCTCCGCCACCCCCACGGCGACAGCGAGAGGTTGAGCGATGACCAGCAAGCGCGACCTCCCCACCTACGTCAGTCTCGACGAAGCCGCCGAGATCATGTCCCTGTCCACCAGGACCATCCGACGTCGCATCAGCGACGGCACCATCCCCGCCTACCAGTGCGGACGCCGCTCCATCCGCGTGCGACTCGACGAGCTCGAGTCCGCGCTCCGCCGCATCCCGTCGGCCCGGCAGTGAGTCGATGAACGACGACACCGTCCGGCTCCACCCCGACGCGATCCGCGAGTCTGCGCCCGAGGTCTACCGACATCTCGACGCCGCGCACCAGGAGACCGCTCACATCTCGACGGTCGACCCCGTCCCCCCTGACGCCGGGCCCATGTCACCCCCGGCCCGTCGTCCACAGCACCGTCAGCCACCACCCATCGGTGGTGTCGGCCGACCCGTCGCGGCACGACCCGCACCATGACTGCGTTCGGAAGTAGACTAGGCGCATGTCGCTGAGCCCATCCGAGTTCTA
>JACMOY010000376.1 GCA_014377795.1 Actinomycetota bacterium
CCCGTCGAGCGACCGCTCGAGCCGCACGAAGCCCTCGCCGAGCAGGTCGCGCAGCTGGCTCTCGCGCGGCAGCCACACGACGGCCCCCTGCTCGATGCTGTCCAACGCCCACTCGGTGGGGCCGTTGAAGCCGATGACGGTGCCTGAGCGGAAGTGGTGCACGTCGATCGCCATGTCGCTGTTGACGAACACGTCCTGGTCCATGTCGCGGTCGGGGACGACGAAGCGGTCGCCCGGTGCCGGCGTCCAGTCCAGGCCCGCCACGCGTAAGGCCCTTGCGAGCTGGACGGAGATCATGATCCCAGTCTGCCGGGGTCCGGCCGGCACGTCGCCTCCGCGGGTCAGCGCACCAGCACCGAGGCGGTAGCGGTCACGTCCTCCTGGCCGTGGACGCAGGACAGCGTCGTCACCGTGACGCTGACGACGTAGGTGCCCGGTGACGCGAAGGCGTGCGTCAGCACCTTCGACCCGACAGAGGGGTTCTTCTCGCTGTCGCGGCAGTCACTGACCTTCATCCCGCCCAGGCCGCCGTCGCCGAAGTCCTCGACCGTTCCCACCAGCCCGCCGTGCGCGTCGACGAACCGCACCATGAGCGTGACCGGCTGCCCGACGACGGCCTGCACGGTCGGCGGCTCCAGCCGCACGGCCAGCCCGCCGTCCGCCGTCGGCCGCAGGGGCGGCGGGGTCCGGCTGGCCGTCGATGACGGACTCGGCGTCGCCTCGAGCTTGACCCCCTCGACCTGGACGGGTGCCCGCGAGCAGCCGGCGAGAACCGCGGCGCCGACCGCCACGACAGCCAGTGCGCGACGGACGCGGGTCGTGATCACGGGCCGACGCTAGTGCTCGCGCCTCGGCTGGGTGGGCGGCTGGCCGAGATTGGCTCCACACGCCACGTCGACGTGACCCTGCGTGAGCCCAATTCGACGCTCGGTGAGCGCCGCTAGTCTCCGCGTCATGCCCGGCACCAGCCTGGTCGAGCTTCGCCTGCTCGACGGACCCAACCTGTACTTCACCCGCGCGGCCACCAAGCTGGTGCTCGACATCGGGGCGCTCAGCGACCTCAGTGCCGCGGACGCCACCGCCCTGGCCACCGCGGTGGGCCTGTCGCGGGTGCGACCCGGCGACCCGGGCTCGGCCCACCGCCAACGGTTCGCGATGCGACTGGTGGCCCGGTTGGTGCGCCGGGTGGCCCTGGACGCGGGCACGGCGCGCCTCGGCCTGCGGGTGCGGGCCGGGTCGGGCCTGCGCGAGGTGGTCGTCGCCTACCCCTGGCGGCACCACGACCGGGCCGTGGCGCTGGGCCAGGCGGTGGCGCAGTCCCTCGACGCGTGCCTCGACGGCTGCCTTCAGGACACCGAGGGCGGCCTGCGGGCGGGGGCTGTGGTCGACGAGCGGCTGGCGGCGGCCTCGTCCGCGGTGCGCGGTGTGCCCGCCGGTCGCCGTCCGAGCGCGGTGCGGGCGAGGGTGCCTGTCGCGTCAGTGACAGGCACCAACGGCAAGACCACGACGACCCGGCTGCTGGCGCACATCGCGATGACCGCCGGCTTGCGCACCGGCTGGTCGAGCACGGACGGCGTCGTCGTGCAGGG
>JACMOY010000377.1 GCA_014377795.1 Actinomycetota bacterium
GAGAGTCCCCGACCGTCGCCCCGAGCCCCTGGGTGGCGCCGATGAGGGGCTTGGCCTGGCGCCGGGCCAGCGCGACCGCCCGCTCCTGCACCAGTGGCACCTGCCCGAGCGGCAGCTCGACGCCGAGGTCACCGCGGGCGACCATGATGCCGTCGAAGGCCCGGACGATCTGTTCCAGGTTCTCGACCGCCTGCGGCTTCTCGATCTTCGCGATGACCGGCAGCCGCACACCCTCCTCGTCCATGATCTGGTGGACGACGTCGATGTCGGCGGCGCTGCGGACGAACGACAGCGCGATCCAGTCGGCGCGCAGCGACAGGGCCCAGCGCAGATCGGCCTCGTCCTTGTCGCTCATCGCGGGAACGCTGACCGCCACACCGGGCAGGTTCAGGCCCTTGTGGTTCGAGACCACGCCACCCTCGATCACCCGGGTGGTCACGCGCGGGCCCTGGACCGCGACGACCTCGACCGCGACCTTGCCGTCGTCGATGAGGATGCGGTCGCCCACGCGGGCATCGCCCGGTAGTCCCTTGTAGGTGGTGGACGCGAGGTCCTTGTCGCCCGGGACGTCTTCGGTGGTGATCGTGAAGAGTGCTCCGGCGAGCAGCTCGACCGGGCCCGCGGCGAAGTTGCCGAGACGGATCTTGGGCCCCTGTAGATCGACCAGGACGGCGACCGACCGACCGGCCTCGTCGCCAGCAGCCCGTACCGCGGCGTACACCTTCTCGTGGTCGGCGTAGCTGCCGTGACTGAGGTTCAGCCGCGCGACGTCCATGCCGGCGGCGACCAGCTCGCGCAGCGCGTCGGGGGATGAGGTAGCCGGGCCCAGGGTGCAGACGATCTTGGCGCGACGCATGGCTACAGCCTAGTGCGCCAACGACCGTCAGGCCGTGAGCGGACGGTCGGTGGGCCGCACCGGTGAGGGCAGCGTGGTCGTGCCGGTGAGGAACCGGTCGACCGAGGCGGCGCACGAGCGTCCCTCGGCGATCGCCCAGACGATCAGCGACTGCCCGCGGCCGGCGTCCCCGGCGACGAAGACCCCCGGCACCGAGGACGCGAACTCCCTGTCGCGTGCCACGTTGCCGCGCTCATCGAGCTCGACCCCGAGCTGGGCGAGCACCGAGTCCGTCTCAGGCCCCGTGAACCCCATCGCCAGCAGCACCAGCTGGGCGGGCAGGTCGCGGGCGCTGCCCTCGACCGGCACGAAGCGCCCGTCCTGGCGCTCGACGTGGGCGATGCGCAGGCCGCGCACCTGGCCGTTCTCGTCAGCGAGCAGCTCCTGCGTGTCGACGGCGTAGACGCGGTCGCCACCCTCTTCGTGCGCGCTGGCCACCTTGTAGGTCATCGGGTACGTCGGCCAGGGCTGCGCGTCGGGCCGCTCGTCCGGCGGGCGAGGCAGGATCTCGAGCTGGGTGACGGACCGGGCCTTCTGCCGCAGCGCGGTGCCGAGGCAGTCCGCGCCCGTGTCGCCGCCGCCGATGATGATGACGTCCTTGCCCTCGGCGCTGACCAGTCCGTCGGCAGGCTCGTCGAGTGCAGCGCGGTTGGCCGGCGGCAGGTACTGCATCGCCTGCAGCACACCGCCGAGCTCGCGACCAGGGACGTCGAGCTCGCGTCCGACCGTCGACCCGACCGCCAGGACGACGGCGTCGTACCGGCCGCGCAGCTGTTGGCCAGTCACCTCCTGGCCGATCGCGACCCCGGGACGAAAGCGCGTGCCCTCGGCCTCCATCTGGGCCAACCGGCGGCCCAGCACCGACTTCTCCATCTTGAACTCGGGGATGCCGTAGCGCAGCAGGCCGCCGATCTTGTCGGACCGCTCGTACACCGCGACGGTGTGACCGGCCCGGGTCAGCTGCTGGGCGACGGCGAGGCCCGCCGGGCCGCTGCCAACCACGGCGACCGTCTTGCCGGTCAGCCGCTCGGGTGGCAGCGGCCGGACGGTGCCGGCGGCGAAGGCGCGCTCGACGATCGAGGCCTCGATCTGCTTGATCGTGACCGCCGGCTGGTTGATGCCCAGGACGCAGGACGTCTCGCACGGCGCGGGGCACAGCCGACCGGTGAACTCGGGGAAGTTGTTCGTCGCGTGCAGCCGCTCGATGGCCTCGTCCCAGTCCTCGCGCCAGGTGAGGTCGTTCCACTCGGGGATGAGGTTTCCGAGCGGGCAACCGCTGTGGCAGAACGGGATGCCGCAGTCCATGCAGCGCCCCGCCTGGCGGCGCAGCTGGGTGCGGTCCTGGTCCTCGTAGACCTCGTGCCAGTCCTGCAGCCGGATCGGCACCGGACGACGCGATGGCAGCTCGCGGTCGCGGACGGTGAGGAAACCCTTGGGATCAGCCACGTGACGCCTCCGTGATGCGGGTCCAGACCTCGTCGCCGTCCAGGTCGAGACCCTCGATGATGGCCTGGTCGCGCACCGCCAGCACGATGCGGTAGTCGCGCGGCAGGATCTTGGTGAAGCGCTCGAGCGCCTCGGGCCAGTCGGCCAGCAGCCGCTCGGCCACGGCCGACCCGGTCTCGTCGTGATGGCGAGCCACCAGCGCGCGCAGGTCGTCGGCGTCCGGGCCCTCGACCGCCGACAGCTCGATCTCACCGCTGGCCATCGCGGCGGGGTTGAGCCGGTCGCGGCGCAGGTCGAGCACGTACGCCGTCCCGCCCGACATGCCGGCCGCGACGTTGCGCCCCGTCGGCCCGAGCACCACGACGGTGCCCCCGGTCATGTACTCGGGGGCGTGGTCACCGACGCCCTCGACGACCCCGCTGGCCCCGGAGTTGCGGACGCAGAAACGCTCGCCCGCCGTGCCGCGGATGAAGATCTCACCCGCGGTGGCACCGTACGCGACGACGTTGCCGGCGACGACGTGGTCCTCGGCGACGAAGGTCGCCGCCCGGTCGGGCCGCACGACGACCCGCCCCCCGGACAGGCCCTTGCCGACGTAGTCGTTGGCGTCACCCAGCAGCCGCAGGGTGATCCCCCGTGGCAGGAACGCGCCGAGCGACTGCCCCGCCGACCCGGTGAGGGTCACGTCGATGGTGTCGTCGGCCAGGCCCTGCGGGTAGCGCTTGGTGACCTCGTGGCCCAGGATCGTGCCGACTGTTCGGTTGACGTTGCGCACCGGCAGGGTGATCCGCACCGGCTCGCGGCGCTCGAGGGCGTCGGCCGCCATCGCGACCAGGGTGTGGTCGAGCGCCTTCTCCAGACCGTGGTCCTGGCCGGTGACCTGACGGCGCGCGGCCCCCGGCGCGACGTCCGGGACCGCGAGCACCGGCGACAGGTCGAGCCCGGACGCCTTCCAGTGGTCGACGGCGCGTCGGGTGTCGAGCAGCTCGACCATGCCGACCGCCTCGTCGATGCTGCGAAGCCCCAGGGCGGCCAGGTGCTCGCGGACCTCCTCGGCGATGTACTCGAAGAACGTCTCGACGAACTCGGGCTTGCCGGTGAACCGCTTGCGCAGCTCGGGGTTCTGCGTGGCGACGCCGACCGGGCAGGTGTCGAGGTGGCAGACGCGCATCATGATGCAGCCGCTGACGACCAGCGGCGCGGTCGCGAAGCCGAACTCCTCGCCGCCGAGCAGCGCGGCGACCACGACGTCGCGGCCGGTCTTCAGCTGACCGTCGACCTGGACGACGATGCGGTCGCGCAGACCGTTGAGCAGCAACGTCTGCTGTGCCTCGGCCAGCCCGAGCTCCCACGGCGCACCGGCATGCTTGAGGCTGGTGAGCGGCGAGGCACCCGTGCCGCCGCCGTGCCCCGAGATCAGCACCACGTCGGCATGCGCCTTGCTGACGCCGGCGGCGACGGTGCCGACGCCGACCTCGGACACGAGCTTCACGTGCACGCGCGCGGCGGGGTTCGCGTTCTTCAGGTCGTGGATGAGCTGGGCGAGGTCCTCGATGGAGTAGATGTCGTGGTGCGGCGGTGGCGAGATGAGGCCGACGCCCGGGGTGGAGTGCCGGGTGCGGGCGATCCACGGGTAGACCTTGTGTGCCGGCAGCTGGCCGCCCTCGCCGGGCTTGGCGCCCTGCGCCATCTTGATCTGCAGGTCGTCGGCGTGGGTGAGGTAGAGGCTGGTGACGCCGAACCGGCCGGGCGCGACCTGCTTGACCGCGCTGCGGCGCACCGGGTCGAGCAGCCGGTCGTCGTCCTCGCCGCCCTCGCCGGTGTTGGAGCGGCCGCCGAGCCGGTTCATGGCCACGGCCAGCACCTCGTGGGCCTCCTGACTGATCGAGCCGTAGCTCATCGCCCCGGTGGAGAACCGCTTGACGATCTCGCTGACGGGCTCGACCTCGTCCAGCGGGACCGGCTCGCGCGAGGCGGTGGCGAAGCCGAACAACCCACGCAGCGTCATCAGCCGCTCGGACTGCTCGTCCACCCGGCGGGTGTACTGCTGGAAGACGTCGTACCGGCGCGCGCGGGTGGCGTGCTGCAGCCGGAAGACGGTCTCGGGGTCGAACAGGTGGTGCTCACCCTCGCGCCGCCACTGGTACTCGCCACCGACGTCGAGCCGACGGTGGGCCGTGCCGACGCCGTCCAGCGGGTACGCCGCGTCGTGCCGCTGGGCCGTCTCGGCGGCGACGACGTCCAGGCCGATGCCGCCGAGCTGGCTGGTGGTGCCGGTGAAGAACTCGCTCACCAGCTCGTGCGAGAGCCCGATCGCCTCGAACACCTGCGCGCCGCGGTAGGACGCGACCGTCGAGATGCCCATCTTGCTCATGACCTTCAGCACGCCCTTGCCGAGCGCCTTGATCAGGTGGGCGACGGCGTCCTCGGGCGTGGTGTCGCCCAGGCGGCCCTGGCGCGCGAGCACCTCGACCGACTCCATGGCGAGGTAGGGGTTGACCGCCGCGGCGCCGTAGCCGACGAGCAGCGCGACGTGGTGCACCTCGCGGACGTCGCCGGCCTCGACGAGCAGGCCAACCTGGGTGCGGGTCTTGGCGCGGATCAGGTGGTGGTGCACGGCCGAGGTGAGCAGCAGCGAGGGGATCGGCGCGAGGTCGCGCCCGGAGTCGCGGTCGGACAGGACGACGAAGCGCGCCCCGTTCGCGATCGCCGCGGACACCTCGTCGAAGATCTCGCCCAGCCGCGCGCGCAGCGCCTCGCCCCCGCCGGTGACGTCGTACAGACCACGGACGACGACGGTGGCGTAGCCGGGCAGGTCGCCGTCGGCGTTGACGTGCACGATCTTCGCGAGCTCGTCGTTGTCGATCACGGGGAACGACAGCGCGACCTGACGGCAGTGCGCCGCCGTGGCCTCGAGGGCGTTCTGCTCGGGCCCGATGGTCGTCCCCAGCGAGGTGACCAGCTCTTCGCGGATCGCGTCCAGCGGCGGGTTGGTCACCTGGGCGAACAGCTGGGTGAAGTAGTCGAACAGCAGCCGCGGGCGCGTCGACAGGACGGCGATCGGGGTGTCGGTGCCCATCGACCCGATCGGCTCGGCGCCGTTGCGCGCCATCGGGGCGAGCAGGATGCGCAGCTCTTCCTCGGTGTAGCCGAAGGTCTGCTGGCGCCGGGTGACCGACGCGGGGGTGTGCACGATGTGCTCGCGCTCGGGCAGGTCGGCCAGGTCGATCAGCCCGGCGTGCAGCCAGTCGTCGTACGGGTGCTCGCCGGCGAGCGTCGCCTTGATCTCGTCGTCCTCGACGATCCGGCGCTCGGCGGTGTCGACGAGGAACATCTTGCCGGGCTGCAGGCGGCCCTTGCGGACGACGCGGGCCGGGCCGAGGTCGAGGACGCCGACCTCGCTGGCCAGCACCACCAGCCCGTCGTCGGTCACCCAGAACCGCCCGGGCCGCAGCCCGTTGCGGTCCAGGACCGCCCCGATCTGGTTGCCGTCGGTGAACGTCACGCAGGCGGGCCCGTCCCACGGCTCCATGAACGTCGAGTGGAACTCGTAGAACGCCCGCCGCGCGGGGTCCATGTCGGTGTGGTTCTCCCACGCCTCGGGGATCATCATCAGCACCGAGTGCGGCAGCGAGCGACCGCCGAGGTGCAGCAGCTCGAGCACCTCGTCGAAGGACGCCGAGTCGCTGGCCCCGGGGGTGCAGATCGGCGTGAGCCGCGCGAGGTCACCCGGGATCAGGTCACTGCTGATCTGGCTCTCGCGCGCCGCCATCCAGTTGCGGTTGCCCTTGACCGTGTTGATCTCACCGTTGTGAGCGATCAGCCGGAACGGGTGGGCCAGTGGCCAGCTGGGGAAGGTGTTGGTGGAGAAGCGCGAGTGCACCAGCGCCAGCTCGCTCGCGTACCGGCGGTCGGACAGGTCGGGGAAGAACGGCTCGAGCTGGCCGGTCGTCAGCATGCCCTTGTAGACCAGGGTGCGGCAGGACAGCGACGGGAAGTAGACGTCGAGCTCGCGCTCGGCGCGCTTGCGCAGGCAGAACGCCAGCCGCTCGAGCTCGAGCCCGGTCGCCGGGTGGTCGGCGGCGACGAACAGCTGGGCGAAGTGCGGCATGCACTCGCGGGCGACCTCGCCGACCAGGTCAGGGGCGATCGGGACGTCGCGCCAGGCGAGGACCCGTAGGCGCTCCTCGCCCGCGATCCGCTCGAGGGAGGTGACCAGGTCGGCCCGCTCGTCGGCGTCGGCGGGCAGGAAGGCGATCCCGACGGCGTACGAACCGGCGGGGGGCAGCGGGACGCCGGCCACCTCGCGCAGGAACGCGTCGGGCACCTGGGTGAGGATGCCCGCGCCGTCCCCGACGCGGGGGTCGGCGCCGGTGGCGCCGCGGTGGTCCAGGTTGCGCAGGGCGGTGAGGGCGTGCTGGACGATGTCGTGACCGGCGCTGCCGCGCAGCGTGGCGACGAAGGCCACCCCGCACGCGTCGTGCTCGTGCTGACCGTCGTAGAGCCCGCTCGCCGCCGGGCGGGCCGAGAAGCTGGAGATGCTCACATCACACCGTCCTTCACCAGGTCCGCTTCCCGAGTGGACTCGGGAGGTGCCCCGCGCGGACGGCGTCGGCCTGCGGTTGCACAACTGTATCGGACGTTTCCAGCAGGTAACAGGTCTTAGCTCGTGGACACTGTGTCCACGTGGTGAGACATCCGCTGGGCGGCGCGGCTGGCGAGAAGGAATCCAGCCAGCGCCCCCAGACCCACCACGAGCGACGTCCACTCGTTGAGTCGCAGATTGAGCAGGCGGTTGGCCGGATCGATCCGCAGTGACTCGAAGTAGGCCCGCCCCACGGTGTACGCACCGACGTACAGCGCGAGGCTGCGGCCGTGGTCGAGCGTCAGCCGGCGGTCCAGCACGACCACCAGCGCGGCGACCAGCAGGCACCACAGGGCCTCGTAGAGGAACGTCGGGTGGTACGTCGCGAACTGCGCGTACCCGACCGGGCGGTGCTCGGGCGAGATCTCGAGCCCCCACGGCAGCGTCGTGGGCCGACCGAACAGCTCCTGGTTGAACCAGTTGCCCAGCCGCCCGACGGCCTGGGCCACCGCGACCCCCGGTGCCGCGCTGTCGGCGAACATCAGGAACGACCAGCCGCGGCGACGGCAGGCGATCCACGCGCCGAGCGCCCCGCCGGCCACCGCGCCCCAGATGCCGAGCCCGCCCTGCCAGATCTTCAGCGCGCCCAGCGGGTGCCCGCCCGCCCCGAAGTACGCCTGGGGTGAGCTCACGACGTGGTAGAGGCGCGCGCCGACGATGCCGAACGGCACCGCCCAGCCGGCCAGGTCGGCGACTCCCCCGGGCTGCCCGCCGCGGCGCACCCAGCGGCGCTCGGCGATCAGCACGGCGATGACGATGCCGACCAGGATGCACAGCGCGTAGGCGCGCACGGGCACCGGGCCCAGGTGCCAGACGCCCTGCGCGGGGCTGGGGATCGAGGTGATCACACCGGTTGCCGTCGACCGGACCGGACGCCGTCGCTGAACTCGGCGGCCAGGCGGGCGACCGCCGCGACGCCCTCGGCCGGGGACGCTGCCTCTGCCAGCGCCCCCACCAGCGCGGAGCCGACGATGACGCCGTCGGCGTACCGGGCGACCTCGGCCGCCTGGGCACCGTTCGAGACACCGAGACCGACGCACACCGGCAGGTCGGTGACCTCGCGGGTGCGCGCGACCAGCACCGCTGCGGCGTCGCCGACGCTGGCCCGCACGCCCGTGACGCCCATGGTGCTGGCGGCGTAGACGAACCCGCGGCAGGCCGCCGTGGTGGCCTGCAGCCGCGCCTGGGTCGAGCTGGGTGCGACGAGGAACACGCGGTCCAGGCCGTGCGCGTCCGACGCGGCCAGCCACTCACCGGCCTCGTCGGGGATCAGGTCGGGGGTGATCAGACCGGCGCCACCGGCCGCGGCCAGGTCGGCGGCGAACGCGTCGACGCCGTACCGCTCGACGATGTTCCAGTAGGTCATCACCAGGGCAGGTGCGCCGCTGCGGGCCACCGCGCCGGCGGCGGCGATCGCGTCCGTGGTGCGCGCCCCCCCACGCAGCGCGGCGTCGACCGCTGCCTGGATCACCGGGCCGTCCATCAGCGGGTCGGAGTACGGGACGCCGACCTCGACCACGTCGACGCCGGCCTCGACGATGGCCACCATGGCGGCGATGGAGGTCTCGACGTCCGGGAAGCCCACCGGCAGGTAGCCGATCAACGCGGATCGACCCTCGGCCCGCGCCACGGCCAGCGTGGCGGCTACGCCGGTCACCAGCCGGCGCCGTCCGACTCGGCGACCGGCTCGGCCGCCTTGACCTGCTCAGCGTGCCCGAGGTCGTCACCGGAGACGAGCCCGAACCACCGGGCGGCCGTGTCGACGTCCTTGTCGCCGCGCCCCGAGAAGTTGACGAGCAGCACGGCGTCCGGGCCCAGCTCGCGACCGACCTCGAGCACCCCGGCCAACGCGTGGGCGGTCTCGATGGCCGGGATGATCCCCTCGGTGCGGCACATCAGCTTGAACGCGTCCATCGCGGCGACGTCGGTGACCGGGCGGTACTCGGCGCGGCCGATGTCGTGCAGGAAGGCGTGCTCGGGGCCGACCCCGGGGTAGTCCAAGCCGGCCGAGATCGAGTGGCTCTCGACGGTCTGCCCGTCGGCGTCCTGCAGCAGGTACGAGCGCGCGCCATGCAGCACACCGGGCGAGCCGCCCGTGATGGTGGCCGCGTGCCGACCGGTGTCGACGCCGTCGCCGGCCGCCTCGAGGCCGACCAGGCGCACGTCGGCGTCGTCGAGGAACGGGTGGAAGATGCCGATCGCGTTGGACCCACCGCCCACGCAGGCCAGGACGACGTCGGGCAGCCGGCCGACCAGGTCGAGCACCTGGGCGCGTGCCTCGACGCCGATGACCCGGTGGAAGTCGCGGACCATCACCGGGAACGGGTGAGGGCCGGCGACGGTGCCGAGCAGGTAGTGGGTGGAGTCGACGTTGGTGACCCAGTCGCGCATCGCCTCGTTGATGGCGTCCTTGAGGGTGCGCGAGCCGGTGGTCACCGGCACCACCTCGGCGCCGAGCAGACGCATGCGCGCGACGTTGAGCGCCTGGCGACGGGTGTCCTCCTCGCCCATGTAAACGACGCACTCGAGTCCGAACAGCGCTGCGGCAGTAGCGGTCGCAACACCGTGCTGGCCCGCGCCGGTCTCGGCGATCACCCGGGTCTTGCCCATGCGCTGGGTCAGCAGCGCCTGGCCCAGGACGTTGTTGATCTTGTGCGAACCCGTGTGGTTGAGGTCCTCGCGCTTGAGCAGCACCCGGGCCCCGCCGGCGTGCCCGGCGAAGCGCTGGACCTCGGTGAGGATGCTGGGGCGTCCGGTGTAGGTGCGGTGCAGCGCGGCGAGCTGCTCGAGGAACTCCGGGTCGGCCTGCGCGGTGCGGAGGGCGGCGCCCAGCAGGTCGAGCGCGGCGACCCGCGCCCCGGGCACGAACCGGCCGCCGTACGGGCCGAACCGGCCGATGCTCTCGTCGCGGGTCAGGCCCGGCGGTGCGGTTGATGCGTCAGCACTGGTCTGCATGCCCTCATGGTCGCTGGCCCGCGAGGTCAGCGGCGTCCCGGGCGCGTTGCCGGATGGGCACCGGCGGCGACCAGGTCGGCGACGGCCGCGCGCGGGTCGCCGCCGATCACCAGGCTCTCGCCGACGAGCACGGCGTCGGCGCCGTGGCGCGCGTACTCGATGACGTCGTGCGGGCCGCGGACGCCGGACTCGGCAACCTTGACGACGTCGTCGGGGATCCGGGGCGCCAGCCGGGCGAAGGTCGTGCGGTCGACCTGCAGCGTGCGCAGGTCGCGGGCGTTGACGCCGATGACGCGGGCGCCCGCGTCCACCGCCCGAGCCACCTCGTCCTCGTCGTGCACCTCGACCAGCGCCGTCATCCCGAGCGACTCGGCTCGCTCGCGCAGCGACACCAGGGCCGGCTGCTCGAGGGCCGCGACGATCAGCAGGACGGCGTCGGCGCCGTGCGCGCGCGCCTCCCACAGCTGGTAGCTCGAGACGACGAAGTCCTTGCGCAGCAACGGGGTCTCGACCCGGGATCGCACGGCGTCGAGGTCCTCCAGGCTGCCGCCGAAGGCCCTTCGCTCGGTGAGGACGCTGATGACGCAGGCGCCGCCGGCCGCGTAGTCCGCTGCTAGCCCGGCGGGATCGGCGATCTCGGCCAGGGCGCCTTTGCTGGGGCTCGAGCGCTTGACCTCGGCGATGACCTTGACCCCGCCCGGGGCGGCCAGGGCGCCGTGGGCGTCGCGAGCGGCCGGGGTGCGGCCGGCTCGTTCGCGCAGCACGTCGATGGACGTGAGCGCCTGGCGCACCGCGAGGTCCTCGCGCACGCCCACGATGATGTCGTCGAGCACGGTCACGATGAGCCCCCCTGAGGTCGTCTGGCGATGATGCTAGGCGCCGACCGCCACCACCCACCCACCGCCCACCCCGGGTCAGCTCACGGTGCCAGCACCGTCAGCGCCGGCAGGTTGCGCAGCACCCCGAACAGGCTCACCGCCGCGACCACGCCCCAGACGACCGAGGCCGGCACCACGGTGGGGGTCGATCGGCTAGACCTGCCGTGCCGCAACCACTGCAGCCACACCCAGGGCAGCACCCCCACCGCGCAGACCGCGAGCGGGTTGCGCGCGACGGCCGTGGTCAGGTCACCGTGGGCGAGGGCGTGCAGCGCACGCAGGCTGCCGCACCCTGGGCAGAACCACCCGGTCACCAGCAGGAAGGGGCAGCCCGGGTAGTGCCCCGGGCGCTCGGGGTCGACGGCCCCGACGTACGCCAGCGCTGCGCCCGCTGCGGCCAGCACCGCCAGCGGCGCCCGGGCCGACGCGCGCATGGCCGGCACGTCGCGCGCTCAGCGCACGCCGCGGGTGACCCGGTTGTCGGCAGGCCGGGGCATGCCGTAACCGGCCATCGCGAGCAGCTTGCCGACCACCAGGGCGATGGCTGCGACGACCATACCGACGACGAACAGCCAGATCATCGCGAACACCACGGCAAGGCACATGATCAGGGAGGCGACCATCAGCACGCCCACGCTCGTCCAGGCCGCCACCGTGTTGCCGTGGTGGGGGGTCTTGCCGTGGTGGGAGTGCGCCTGGCTCTCGTCGGTCTCAGGCGACGACACCGCGGTCGCCTCGTGGGTGCTGGGTGCGTCCTCGGCCATGTCGGCTCCTTCGGCTGGGGTCGGGTGGGCCGGGGCCAATTATGGCAGGGCGTCGCGGTCGGTGGGGTCCTCGCCCCGGGTGAGGCGGTCCCACACCAGCCCGGGGTCGTCGTCCGCGTCGGTCGCGCCGGGCGCCGGGCGTTCCACGGTCCGGGCCGTCGCGGCGGGCGTGTCGTAGCGGGCGGACAGCCCGCCCCACGCCCGCGCCCGCCCCACGGCGAGGCAGCCGGCGAGCGCGATGAGCACCCCGCTGACGACGCCGGCGAGCGGCCAGCTCGTGACCACGGTGGTGACCTCGGCCCCGGTGCGCCCGGTCGCCGCCGTCACGGCCGACGTCACGGCCGCCATCGGTGAACGCAGCACCCCCAGCGACACGGTCGCGGCAGCCGCACCGGCGAGTGCGAGCAGCGCCCCGGCGACGACCTGGCCCACCCGCCGGGTGGTGAGGACGGCGACCGCGCCCGCCAGCGCCACCAGGGCCACCGCGGGCACCGCGCCCGCGGCCTGGCGACCCGTGACGCGCAGGGTGCCGGACGCCGCCAGGTCGGTGACCGCGACCCGCACCCAGGGCCGGGACGCCGACACGAACCCCAGCGCCGCACCGGCGAGCACCAGCGCGGCGAACACGGTCTTCTGCCGCCGGACACTCACCTGGCGGGCCGCAGCGTGGCGGCGCCGGCCACCGCCCGCAGCACCGCCATCGACTTGCTCACCGACTCGGCGTGCTCGGCCGCGGGGTCGGAGTCGGCCACCACTCCCCCACCGGCCTGCACGTAGGCGACGCCGTCGCGGATCACCGCGGTGCGGATGGCGATGGCCATGTCGAGGTCGCCGCCGAAGTCCAGGTAGCCGACGGTGCCGCCGTACAGGCCGCGCCGGGTGACCTCCATCTCGTCGATCAGCTCCATCGCGCGCACCTTCGGCGCCCCCGAGAGGGTCCCGGCGGGGAACGTGGCCACCAGGGCGTCGTAGGCGGTGCGGTCGGGGCGCAGCCGACCCACGACGGTCGACACGATGTGCATGACGTGGCTGTACCGCTCGACCGACATGAAGTCGAGGACCTCGACGCTGCCCGCCTCGCACACCCGGCCGAGGTCGTTGCGCGCGAGGTCGACGAGCATCAGGTGCTCGGCCCGCTCCTTGTCGTCGGCGAGCAGGCTGCGGGCGTGCTCGGCGTCCTGCTCGGGGGTGGCACCGCGCGGCCGGGTGCCCGCGATCGGGTGGGTCATCACGCGGTCGCCGTCGACCTTGACCAGCGCCTCGGGGCTCGAGCCCACGACGTCGTAGGTGCCGCCGCCGGGCAGCGGCAGCCGCAGCAGGTACATGTATGGGCTGGGGTTGGAGGCGCGCAGCACCCGGTAGACCTCCAGGGCGTCGACCGGGCAGTCGATCTCGTACCGCTGCGACGGAACCACCTGGAAGACGTCGCCGGCGCGGATCGCCTCCTTGGCCCGCTCGACGTTCGCTTCGTACTTTCCCTGCGGCAGCTGGGATCTGACGCTCGGCTCGGGCCCCTGCAGCACCGCCACCGTGCTCTCGGCGTTCGCCCCCCGCCCGGCGGGGCTCCCGGCCGGCCGCGCGGCGCGCGGGCCCCCGGGCCCCGGCGCCCC
>JACMOY010000378.1 GCA_014377795.1 Actinomycetota bacterium
GGTGCCGTCCTTGGTGACGTCGGTGACGACGTACCGGGCGCAGCCGTCGCGGTCGAGCCGCTCGAGCGTGGCCCACAGGTCGCCGCCCTCCTGGGTCCAGCCGCGGGCGGCGAGGGTGGTGCCGCGGACGTCCAGGCCCACGGCGACGCGGTCGCCGGGGGCGGGGATGACGCGGGCGGTCCACTCGGGATCCTCCAGTGCCGCCGTCCCGAGGTTCACCCGCCGGCAGCCCGTGGCGAGCGCGGCGGCGAGCGAGGCGTCGTCGCGGATGCCGCCGCTGAGCTCGACGTCGACGTCGAGGCGACCGACCACGTCGGCGAGCTGCTCGCGGTTCGAGCCGCGACCGAACGCGGCGTCCAGGTCGACCAGGTGCACCCACTCGGCGCCGGCCTCCTGCCACGCCAGCGCGGCGGCCAGCGGGTCGCCGTACGACGTCTCGCTGCCGGCCTCGCCCTGCACCAGGCGCACCGCCTGCCCAGCGGCGACGTCGACGGCGGGAAGCAGCTGAAGGCGCTGTGGCACATGGGCTCCTGTGGTGGTCATAGGGAGGTGACCCAGTTCTCGAGCAGCTGCGCACCGGCGTCGCCGCTCTTCTCCGGGTGGAACTGGGTGGCCGACAGCGGCCCGTTCTCGACCGCCGCGACGAAGGGCCCGCCGTGCTGGGCCCAGGTGACCAGCGGCGGGGCGAACACCGTGCCGGTGGGGTCCAGGGTCCAGCGCTGCACGGCGTAGGAGTGCACGAAGTAGAACCGCTCACCCTCGACGCCCGTGAACAGCCGGGTGCCGGCGGGGGTCTGCACGGTGTTCCAGCCCATGTGCGGGACGACGGCGGCGGGTAGTCGCTCGACCGTGCCCGGCCACTCGGCCAGACCCGGCAGCGCGCCCGCGGTGTACGCCTCGGTCGAGGCCTCGAACAGCACCTGCATGCCGACGCAGATGCCGAGCACCGGTCGGGCACCGGCGAGGCGCCGTCCGACCAGCTCGCCGCCGCAGACGGCCTGCAGCCCGGCGACGCAGGCCGAGAAGTTGCCGACCCCGGGGACGACCAGCCCGTCGGCCGCCATCACCGCGGCGCGATCCGCGGTCACCTCGACCTGCGCACCGACCCGCTCGAGCGCGCGCCGGGCCGAGTGCAGGTTGCCCGAGCCGTAGTCCAGCAGGACCACCCGTCGGCTCACGTCTGGTCCAGCTGGGCCTGCAGGCGCGACTCGTGGGCGGCGAACGCCTCGAACCGCTCGACGACACGCTCGTCCGGGTCGACGCGGACGGCGTCCGGCAGCTCCGCGGCCTGCACCGCGCCGATGGGGACGCCGGCACCGGGCAGCCCGAGGGCGCGCAGCAGGTCGTCGACGACGTCCGCGCCGCTGCGCCCGTCCGGCGCCAGTGCCTGATCGAGGCGATCGCGCCCCCCGACGCCGGCGACCTGGGCCAGCAGGCCGACCGGCGCGTGCGGCAGGTCCTCGATCCGCGACGGTCCGACGCCGGCGGTCCAGACCAGCCAGCGCTGGACGGCGGCGCGAGCCGCCTCGTGGACCGCCACGACCGCCCGCTGCCCGTCGGCGACCAGGCAGATCGAGGGCCGCAGCCGAGCGGGCACCGGACGTCCGCCGAGCAGGGCCACCGGGTCGTCGTACGGCGGGCCCGACCTCGGCTGGTCGGCCGGGACGACGAGGGTCCAGGTGGCGCCGGGCACGACCCAGACGGGTAGCAGCCCCTTGCGGGCCCAGGTGCGGACAGCGTCGGCGCTGCCGTGCAGCAGCAGGACCGCGCTGGGGGTCAGCACGCTCGTGGCCGTCGGGTCACAGGGCGCCCTTGGTGCTGGGGACGCCGGCGACGCGCGGGTCGGGGGCGATCGCGACGCGCAGGGCTCGGGCGACGGCCTTGAACTGGGCCTCCACGACGTGGTGCGGGTCGCGGCCGGACAGCACCCGCACATGCAGCGCGATACCGGCGCTGTGGGCGAGGGTCTCGAACACGTGCCGGGTGAGTGAACCGACGTAGTCGCCGCCGATCACGACGAACTCCTGCCCGTCCGCCTCACCCGTGTGCACGCAGTACCGCCGGCCGCTGACGTCGACGGCGGCCTGCACCAGGCACTCGTCCAGCGGCACGAGGGCGTCGCCGAAGCGGGTGATGCCGGCCTTGTCGCCCAGGGCCTCGCGCAGGGCCTGGCCCAGCACGATGGCGACGTCCTCGACGGTGTGGTGGGCGTCGACATGGGTGTCGCCGGTGGCCTCGACGGTGAGGTCGATCAGCGAGTGCTTGGCCAGGCTGGCGAGCATGTGGTCGTAGAACCCGATGCCGGTGCTGACCGACGCGCGGCCGGTGCCGTCGAGGTCGAGCTCGACGACGACCTTGCTCTCACTGGTGCCGCGCTCGGCCCGGGCCTGACGTGTCATGCGGACTCCAGGGTCGTGGCGAGGGCGGTGAGGAAGGCGGAGGTCTCGTCGGGGGTGCCGGCGGTCACGCGCAGGTGGCCGGGCAGCCCGACGTCGCGGACGAGCACACCCTGGTCGAGCAGCGCCTGCCAGGTGGCGCGCTGGTCGGCCAGGCCGCCGAACAGGACGAAGTTGGCGTCGCTGGCCACCGGCCGCAGGCCCATCGCGGTGAGCTCGTCGACGATCCGGTCGCGCTGCGCCCGGATGGCCTCGACGGTCGCCAGCAACGGCTCGGCGTGGGCGAGAGCCGCCAGGGCGACCGCCTGGGTCACGGACGAGAGGTGGTAGGGCAGCCGCACCAGGCGCAGCGCGACGCAGACCGAGGGGTCGGCCGCGAGGTAGCCCACCCGCGCGCCGGCCAGGGCGAACGCCTTGCTCATCGTGCGGGTGACGACCAGGCGGGGACGGCCGGGCAGCAGGGTCAGGGCGCTCGGCGTCCCGGTGCGGGCGAACTCGGCGTACGCCTCGTCGACCACGACGATCGCGTGGTCGGACGCGTCGTACGCCGCCTCGACCACGTCCAGCGCCAACGCCGTGCCGGTGGGATTGTTGGGCGAGCAGAGGAACAC
>JACMOY010000379.1 GCA_014377795.1 Actinomycetota bacterium
CTCGTGTGCATGGATCTGCAGGCCTTGCGCGTCCAACGCCAGCGCCTGTCGCAGGAGTGCGCCCGACTGTCCTGGCTGCGCCGCCTGGTGCGCGCCAGGCGCGACCTCGAGGTGGCCCGGTTGACCGGCGCCGGGGCCGGGTTGTGGGGAGCCGACGACGTGTCGCCGACGGTGCGGCGCTCGCTGGACGACGTCGTCCGCTGCCCCGAGCTGCTCGGCCAGCTCTCGCAGTCGGTGCGCACCCTGACCCTGGCCGTCGACAGCGCGCAGAGCGACCTGGATGGCGCCACCGCCGAGCTGGTGCGCCGGTACCGGCTGCAACCGGGACTCTGCCTGGCGCCGACCCCCTCCCCCGCGCCGCTGCTCGCCGACGCCTCGCGCTGATCCCAGGCGGTAGCCTCGCCGTCAGGCGCCGCCCGTCGCCGACTACGCCCACGCAGGGAGTGCTCGTGGACACCGACATCGTGCGCAGCGCACCGCTGTTCGCGGCCCTGGACGACGAGGCGTCGGGCTCGCTGCGCGACGGCATGCAGCAGGTGCAGCTGACCCGCGCCGAGGTGCTGTTCGCCGAGGGCGACCAGGGCGATCGGCTCTACGTCATCGTCGAGGGCAAGATCAAGCTCGGCCGTACGAGCAGCGACGGCCGCGAGAACCTGCTGGCGGTGCTCGGCCCCGGTGAGATGTTCGGCGAGCTGAGCCTGTTCGACCCCGGGCCGCGCACCGCGACCGCCACCTCGGTCGGCGACAGCGTGTTGATCGGCCTGGGCAACGACGCGCTGCAACCGTGGCTGCTGCAGCACCCCGAGGTGGCGGGGCACCTGCTCGGCGCCCTGGCTCGCCGGTTGCGGCGCACCAACGACTCGCTGGCCGACCTGGTCTTCTCCGACGTCCCGGGCCGCGTCGCCAAGGCACTGCTCGACCTCGCCTCGCGGTTCGGCCGGCGCACCGACGAGGGCATGCTCGTCGCGCACGAGCTGACCCAGGAAGAGCTCGCCCAGCTCGTCGGCGCATCGCGCGAGACCGTCAACAAGGCCCTCGCGGACTTCGCCGGCCGCGGCTGGCTGCGGCTCGAGGCGCGCGCCGTCCTGCTGCTGGACGTCGAGCGCCTGAGGCACCGCTCGCGCTGAACGGTGCCGCTCGCGGGTCTGCGGGAGTAGCGTCGCGGCACATAGTGCGAAGGAGCACGCCATGCCCGGCACGCGCGTCCTGGTCGGCACCCGCAAGGGCGCCTTCGTCCTGACCTCCGACGAGCGGCGGGTCGACTGGACAGTGCAGGGGCCGCTGTTCCCGGGGTGGGAGGTGCACCACGTCAAAGCCTCGCCGTTGAACCCCGACCGGATCTACGCCGCGCAGAGCAGCGGGTGGTTCGGGCAGCTGATCCAGCGCTCCGACGACGGCGGTGCGTCGTTCACCCCGGTGGGCAACGACTTCACCTATGACGGTGTGCCCGGCGAGCACCAGTGGTACGACGGGACGCTGCGGCCGTGGGCGTTCGCCAAGGTGTGGCACCTCGAGCCGTCCCTGTTCGACGCCGAGACCGTCTACGCCGGCGTCGAGGACGCGGCCCTGTTCCGGTCGCAGGACGGTGGCGGCAGCTGGGCCGAGCTCTCGGGCCTGCGCCGACACGACACCGGCCCGCAGTGGCAGCCCGGCGCCGGCGGCTTGTGCCTGCACACGATCCTGCAGCACCCCACCGACCCGGACCGGCTGTACGTCGCGATCTCGGCCGCCGGGGCCTTTCGCACCAGCGACCGCGGCGTCACCTGGCAGCCGATCAACAAGGGGCTCCGCTCGGGCGAGATCCCCGACCAGGACAGCGAGGTCGGGCACTGCGTGCACCGGCTCGACCTGCACCCGGCGCGCCCCGACGTCCTGTACATGCAGAAGCACTGGGACGTGATGCGCAGCCTGGACGCCGGCGACAGCTGGCACGAGGTCAGCGGCAACCTGCCCACGGACTTCGGCTTCCCGATCTCGGTGCACGCCCACGAGCCCGAGACGGTCTACGTGGTACCGATCACCAGCGACTCCCACCACTTCCCGCCGGACGGCCGGCTGCGCGTCTACCGCAGCCGCACGGGCGGGCAGCAGTGGGAGGCGCTGACGAACGGCCTGCCGCAGAGCGACTGCTACGTCAACGTGCTGCGCGACGCCATGGCGGTCGACCAGCACGAGTCGTGCGGGGTCTACTTCGGCACCAGCGGTGGGCAGGTCTACGCCTCCGCCGACTCCGGCGACACCTGGGCGCCGATCGTCCGCGACCTGCCGGCCGTGATGTCCGTCGAGGTGCAGACCCTCCCGTGAGCGGCTCGGTCCGGGTGGTGCTGCCCGCCCACCTGCGCGCGCTGGCGGCCGTGGACGGCGACGTCCACCTCGACGTGGTGGGCACGCCGACCCAGCAGTCGGTGCTCGACGCGCTCGAAGCGCGGTTCCCGGTGCTGGTGGGCACGATCCGCGACCGCGGCACCGGCCTGCGACGTCCCTTCGTGCGGTTCTTCGCCTGCGGTCAGGACCTCTCGCACGACGCTCCGGACACCGCACTACCCGAGCAGGTCGGGCGCGGCGCCGAGCCGTTCCTGGTCGTCGGCGCGATGGCCGGCGGCTGACCCCTTCAGAGGCGCAGGTACTCGAGCTGGGCGCGCACCGACAGCTCGGCGGCGGGCCACAGGGCGGGCTCGACGTCGGCGTACACGGTGCGGACGACGGCGCCGGGCGTGGCGGGCGCGGGGGGCACCGCGGCACCCACCTGCTCGGGCCGCTCCAGGCGGGGGTGCTGGTTCGCGGTGAGGGCAGAGGGCGCGTCATCCAGC
>JACMOY010000380.1 GCA_014377795.1 Actinomycetota bacterium
CTGCTCGGCGTCCGCGTCTGACCCCCCAGATCGCGCACTTGCTGCACTAACTGGCGCGCCGCCCGCGGGCGCGGCGGGACTTGGTGCAGGCAGTGCGGGGGGGGGGGCGGGTCAGGGGGGGGGGGGGCGGGGGGGGGGGGGGGGGGGCCGGCGGGGGCGAGCCAGCGGGGGCGGGGCGGCGGGGGTTCGTCGTCGCGTCGGCGCAGGTAGCGCTCGAACTCCAGGGCGATCGCCTCGCCGGTGGCCTCGGGCAGCTCGGTGGTGTCCTTGGCCTCCTCCAGCGCCCGGACGTAGTCGCCGACCTCGCTGTCGCTCTCGGCCAGCTCGTCGACGCCGCGCTCCCAGGCCTGGGCCAGGTCGGGCAGGTCGGCGAGCGGGATGGTGATGTCGAGCAGCTCCTCGATCCGGCGCAGCAGCGCCAGCGTGGCCTTGGGGGAGGGGCCGCCGCCGGCGTAGTGCGGCACGGCCGCCCACAGCGAGGCGCCGGGCAGGTCGGCCTGGGCCGCGGCGCCGGCCAGGACGCCGACGATGCCGGTGGGTCCCTCGTAGCGCGACTGCTCGACCCCGAGGCGCCCGCGCATCGAGGGGTCCTCGCTGGTGGCGGTCACCGGGATCGGGCGGGTGTGCGGGACGTCGGCCAGCAGCGCGCCCACGGTCACCAGGGTGGTCACCCCGAGCCGCTCGGCGCACTCGAGCAGCTCGATCGTGTACGACCGCCAGCGCATCGAGGGCTCGATGCCGTCGACGATGACGACGTCGCGCCCGATCGCGGGCACGTGGGCGGCGAGCAGCCGGGTGGTCGGCCAGGTGATCCGGCGGTGGTCCTCGTCGTCGATGCCGACGCTGGGCCGGTTGACCTGGAAGTCGTAGTACTCCTCGGGGTCCAGGGCCGCGAACGGCTCGGCCCCCCACACGCGGGACAGGTGCTCGAGCACCGCGGTGGCCGCCTCGCCGGCGTCGTTCCACCCCTCGAACGCGGCGATCATCACCGGATCACGCAGCACCGGGGTGTCGGCGAGCTCGATCACGCACAGCCTCCACTGGTCTGTGAGCCCGGGCTCGGCTCAGCGTGCCCAGCCTAAGGGGCCGGACGCCGCACCCGTCCTCTGCCGCCCGCGGCCAGGGCCGCACGGGTCACCGATAGACTCCTCCAACCCAGCCCCCCCGCAGCGAAGGTCCCCCATGAGCAGCCGCTCCGACCTGTTCCGCTCCCTGCTGACCGAACGCGTCCTGGTCGCCGACGGCGCCATGGGCACCATGCTGCAGGCAGCCGACCCCACGATGGAGGACTTCCAGGGCCACGAGGGCTGCAACGAGATCCTCAACGTCAGCCGGCCCGACATCGTCCGGTCGGTCCACGACGCCTACTTCGAGGTGGGTGTCGACTGCGTCGAGACCAACACCTTCGGTGCGAACTGGAGCAACCTCGGCGAGTACGACATCAGCGACCGGATCATCGAGCTCGCCGAGGCCGGGGCGCGGATCGCCCGCGAGGCGGCCGACGCGTGGACGACGCCGCAGCAGCCGCGGTTCGTCATCGGCTCGGTCGGCCCGGGCACCAAGCTGCCCTCGCTCGGCCACGCGCCGTACGCGCTGCTGCGCGACGCCTACCAGCAGCAGGTCGAGGGCATGCTCGCCGGCGGCGTCGACGCCGTGCTGATCGAGACCGCCCAGGACCTGCTGCAGGCCAAGGCCGCGGTGGTCGGCGCTCGTCGCGCGTTGACGGCGATCGGTGAGAACGCCCCGGTCATGGTGCAGGTGACGGTCGAGACCACCGGCACGATGCTGCTCGGCAGCGAGATCGGCGCGGCACTGACCGCGCTCGAGCCGCTGGGCATCGACGCCATCGGCCTGAACTGCGCCACCGGCCCGGCCGAGATGAGTGAGCACCTGCGCCACCTGGCCAAGCACGCTCGGATCCCCGTGACGGCGATGCCGAACGCGGGCCTGCCACAGCTCAGCCGGGACGGCGCGTACTACCCGCTGACGCCGGCGCAGCTGGCCGAGGCGCACGCGCAGTTCACCCGCGAGTTCGGGCTCGGGCTGGTCGGCGGCTGCTGCGGCACCACACCCGAGCACCTCGCCCGGGTGGTCGAGGCCGTGCGAGCGCACGAGGTCGTGCCCCGCCGTCCGCGGCACGAGCCGTCGGTCGCGAGTCTGTACCAGGCGGTCCCGTTCCGGCAGGACACGGCGTACCTGTCGATCGGTGAGCGCACCAACGCCAACGGCTCCAGGGCGTTCCGCGAGGCGATGCTCGCTCAGAAGTGGGACGAGTGCGTCGAGATCGCCCGCGCTCAGACGCGGGACGGCGCGCACGTGCTGGACGTCTGCGTCGACTACGTGGGGCGCGACGGCGCCGATGACATGCGCGCCCTGGTCAGCCGCCTCGCCACCAGCTCGACCCTGCCCCTGAGGCTCGACTCGCCCGCGCCTGCGGTCGTCGGGGCCGGGCTCGAGCTGCTGGGCGGGCGGGCGATCGTCAACTCGGTGAACTTCGAGGACGGCGACGGGCCCGAGAGCAGGTTCGCCCGGGTGATGCCGGTGATCCGCGAGCACGGCGCCGCCGTCGTGGTCATGTGCATCGA
>JACMOY010000381.1 GCA_014377795.1 Actinomycetota bacterium
AGACCGACCCCGAGACCTTGCCGCCGCGCACCAGCACGGCCTCCTTGGCCTCGTCCCGGCTGTACCCCTCTAGCGTGCCGGTGACCACCAGGGTCAACCCCGCGAGGGTGCGCTCGACGCTGTCGTCGCGCTGGTCGGCCATGACGACCCCGGCGGCGCGCCAGCGCTGGACGATCCGCCGGTGCCAGCCATCGGGCCCGCCCTCGGCGAACCACTCGACGTCCGCCCGGGCGATGACCGGGCCCACCCCGTCCACGGCGGCCAGCCGGTCGACGTCCTGCGCGACGGCGACCCGCTCGATCTGCTCCATCGTGTCGAGCTCGGCGGCCAGGGCGCGCGCGGCGGTGGGGCCGACGTGCCGGATCGACAGCGCCACCACCACCCGCCACAGGGGTTGAGTCTTGGCCTGCTCGAGGTTGGCCAGCAGCCGCGCGCCGTTGGCCGACAGCTCGCCGACCTTGCGGGTGAACAGCGGCACGGTGCGCAGCCGGGCCTCGTCCAGGTCGAACACGTCACCCTCGTCGGTCACCACGCCGGCGTCCAGCAGGGCGGCGGCGGCCTCCCAGCCCATGGCCTCGATGTCGAAGGCCCCGCGCGAGGCCAGCGTGAACAGCCGTTCGCGCAGCTGGGCGGGGCACGAGCGGGTGTTGGGGCAGCGGATGTCGACGTCGCCCTCCTTGGCGGGGGCCAGCAGCGTGCCGCAGCCGCCGACGTCGACCGGGCAGTGCGTGGGCATGACGAACGCGCGGGCGTCGGCCGGTCGCAGGTCGACCACCGGCCCGAGCACCTCGGGGATCACGTCGCCCGCCTTGCGCAGCACGACGGTGTCGCCGATCAGCACCCCCTTGCGGCGCACCTCGGCGGCGTTGTGCAACGTGGCCATCTCGACGGTCGAGCCGCTGACGAGCACCGGCTCCATCACCGCGTACGGCGTGACCCGCCCGGTGCGCCCGACGTTGACCCGGATGTCGAGCAGCTTCGTCGTCACCTCCTGCGGGGGGTACTTGTAGGCGATCGCCCACCGCGGCGCCCGGCTGGTGGCACCGAGCCGGCGCTGCACGGCGACCTCGTCGACCTTGACGACGACGCCGTCGATCTCGTGCTCGACGGCGCGGCGCTGCTCACCGAAGCGGGCGACGAACGCCAGCACGTCCTCGACGTCCGAGAGCACCTCGGTGTGGCGCCCGACCGGCAGACCCCACCCGGCGAGCAGCTCGTACGCCTGCGACTGCCGGGCGATGTCGACGCCGCGGTGCAGCCCGAGACCGTGCACCACCAGGCGCAGCGGACGGGTCGCCGTCACCCGGGGATCCTTCTGCCGCAACGATCCTGCGGCCGCGTTGCGTGGGTTGGCGAACGGCGCGCGGCCGGCCTCGACCAGGGACGCGTTCAGGTCGGCGAAGGCCGCCAACGGGAAGTACACCTCGCCGCGCACCTCGACCAGCTCGGGTGGGTCACCGTGCAGCCGGGTCGGGACGTCGTGCAGGGTGCGGACGTTCAGCGTGACGTCCTCGCCGGTGCGTCCGTCACCGCGGGTCGCGGCCCGCACCAGGCGGCCGCGCTCGTAGACCAGGTCGATCGCCAGGCCGTCGACCTTCAGCTCGCACAGCCAGTGGACGTCGGCGCCGTGGGCGTCGCGCAGCACCCGGTCGGCCCAGGCGCGCAGCTCGTCGGCGCCGAACACGTTGTCCAGGCTGAGCATCCGCTGCAGGTGGTCGACCGCGGTGAAGTCGGTCGAGAACGTGCCCCCGACCACCTGGGTCGGGCTGTCGGGGGTGCGCAGTCCGGGGTGCTGCTGCTCGAGCGACTCGAGGTCGCGCAGCAGCACGTCGAAGGCCCCGTCGCTGACCGTCGGCGCGTCGCGGACGTAGTAGGCGAACCGGTGCGCCGTGACCTGCTCGGCCAGCTCGTCCCAGCGGTGCCGGACCTCAGCGGGCACCTCGGTCGGCACCTCGGGCTGCGGGCTCGTGCTCGTGCCCTCCACCATGGCGCGGGCTCAGTCCTGCGACACGTCGGTGAGCGCGCGAGCCGTCTCGACGGCCCGCTCCAGCAGCCGGCGCG
>JACMOY010000382.1 GCA_014377795.1 Actinomycetota bacterium
CCGCTGCTTCTGAACCGCGACGTGCTCGTCGTCGCTCACCGCGGCGATGATGGCCTGCTGCACCGGCCAGGGGACGATCATGCCGGCGTGCTTGCGGACCGCGAGCAGCCGCCCGACCAGGGCGGGGTCGCCGGCCACGAAGGCGGCGCGGTAGCCGGCCATGGTGGACTGCTTGCTCAGGGAGTAGACGGCGAGAAGGCCCTCGTGCGACCCACCGCAGACCGCGGGGTCCAGGATGCTCGGCACCGGCTGGCCGTCCCAGCCCAGCTCGGCGTAGCACTCGTCACTGGCGACGACGGCCCCGCGGGCGCGCGCCCACGCCACGACCTTGGCGAGGTGCTCGACCGGCAGCACCCGACCGGTCGGGTTGGACGGTGAGTTCACCCACACCAGGCCCACCCGCCCAGGGCCCACCTGGGTGGTGGCGTCGGCCGCAACCGCTGTGGCAGAGGCGATCCGGGCGCCCACGTCGTACGTCGGGTACGCGACCTCGGGGTGGACGACGACGTCGCCGTCACCGAGCCCCAGCAGGGTCGGCAGCCACGCGACGAGCTCCTTGGAGCCGATCGTCGGCAGGACGCCGTCCGGGTCCAGGGCAGGCACACCGCGGCGCCGCGCGAACCACGCCGCGACCGCCTCGCGCAGTGCCGGCGTCCCCCAGGTCTGCGGGTAGCCGCCCGCGTCGGAGGCCTCGCGCAGCGCCCGCTGCACGACCTCCGGCGTCGGGTCGACAGGGGTGCCGACGGACAGGTCGACGATTCCGCCGGGGTGGCTGCGCGCCACCGTCCCGGCCGCCACCAATGTGTCCCAGGGGAAGTCGGGGAGCAGGATCAGTGCTCCTGTGGGGGCAGCGCCGAGATGATCGGGTGGTCCTTGGGGATCACACCGAGCTTGGCCGCGCCGCCGGGCGAGCCGAGGTCGTCGAAGAACTCCACGTTGGCCGTGTAGTACTCCTTCCACTTCTCGGGGGTGTCGTCCTCGTAGTAGATGGCCTCGACGGGGCACACCGGCTCGCACGCGCCACAGTCGACGCACTCGTCGGGGTGGATGTACAGCGACCGCTCACCCTCGTAGATGCAGTCGACCGGGCACTCTTCGATGCACGCCTTGTCCTTGAGGTCGACACAGGGCTGGGCGATGACGTACGTCACGTGCGAGTCCTCCTCGTGCGGCCGGCGCCGTCTGCGCCAGGGTCCCCCTAGTATCGCGGACGAACCAGATCGCCACACCAGGGAGGGTGCGTGTCCGGCCGGGTCGCGCTGCGGGTAGGCCCCGAGCACGTCGGCTCGCGCGTGGTGCTGCGGCGGCGAGCCCCCGGCGGCCGGTACGTCGACGTGCTGGGTGAGCTGGTGTCGTGGGGTGAGGGCGTGGCCCGGGTGCGCACCCGGGCGGGTGAGGCGAGCGTGCCGCTGGACCAGGTGATCGCCGGCCGGCCCGTCCCGCCGCCGCCCACCCCGCGCCGGCCACCGCACCTGGCCATGGGCCTGGCGGCCCTCGAGGACGTCGCCGCCGACGGCTGGCGCCCGTTCGAGCTGCAGTGGCTCGGCGATCCGGGGGCCGGCTGGCGGCTGCGCGCGGCGGGCGGTTTCACCGGCCGGGCGAACTCGGCGTTGACCACCGGTGACCCGAAAACCCCCGGGCCGGAGGCGATCGACGCGGTCGAGGCGTGGTACGACGAGCGCGGCCTTCCCCCGAGGTTCGCGGTCACCTGGCCGCTGGACTCACCCCCGCGCGGCGGCGAGCTGGACGCCGCGCTCGCGGCACGCGGCTACCTGCTCGACACCCCGACCCTGGTGATGACGGCAGCGACCCGCGAGGTCGCCGCGGCCGCGCTGCGGCCGGGGTCGGTGCCACCCGGCCTGCGCGTCGATCTGGAGGACGAGCCCGACCGGGCCTGGCTCGGCGTCTACCGCTACCGGGGCGCGCCCCTGCCGGACGTCGCGCGCCGGGTGCTGGTGTCGGCACCCGCCCAGACGTTCGTGTCGGTGCGCGACGGCGAACGCACGGTCGCGGTCGGCCGGGGCGCGTCGTCCCGCGGCTGGACGGGGGTGACGGCCATGCAGGTCGAGGACTCCCACCGAGGGCGGGGTCTGGGGCGCGAGGTGCTCGGTGCCCTGGCCGGATGGGCTCTCGAGCGGGGCGACCGGTCGGCGTACCTGCAGGTGGCCGAGGCCAACGACACGGCGCTGCGGTTGTACGCCTCGGTCGGGTTCGTCGCCCACCACGGCTACCACTACCGGGTCCGGCCGGGCTGAGTCGCGTCAGCCGCAGATCACGTGGTCCTCGGGGATGTACCGGGTGTAGAACCGCTCGGTGCGCACCGTCGTGCCGCCGCGCTTGAAGACGCGGCCGACGCTGACGTCGAAGCCGGGGCTCGCCGCCTGAGGCACGCACCCCGGTGAGGAGTCGCGGATCGTCGTCGGCTGGCGCACGTTGGCGCGCGGGCTCTTCGTGGCCTCGATGTCCCATACCTTCGTGCCGTAGAAGCTCACGGTGATCGTGCGACCGGCGACGGCAGTGCTGATCAGGATGCCGTGGCCCGAGTCGTTGCGGAACGTCTGGTCGACGGTCGGGAACGACACGGTCGCCTCGCGACCCTCGGGGTAGCGGGAGATGTAGAACGAGTGCGGCTGGTGGGTCAGGGTGTCGAGGCCGGCGAAGAACACCGCGTTGAACAGGGTCGTCGACACCTGCGAGACACCGCCGCCGTAGTCCTTGGTCAGCCGGCCGCTGTCGATGACCGGCGCCTGCTGGTAGCCCTTGGCGGGAGTGCGACGGCCGAGCGCGTCATTCAGGCTGAACACCTCGCCCGGGCGCACCAGGATGCCGTTCAGGGTGCGCACCGCGATCCGGATGTTGTTGGTGCGCGGCGGGTTCACCGGGAACTTCGTCGTGAACGTCGACACCTGCTCGGTGACCCCAAGGGCCTTGGCCTTGGCCGTGCTGAGCTCGGGCTGGACGACGGCGGACGCGAGCTTCGCGGTCCGCTCCGGGGTGGCCAGCGCGGTGGTGACGGCGGCGGCGAGGGCTGCGGGGTCGACCTCTTGGCCGACGACGCCGGGCAGCACGGTCGGGGTCGAGCCGCGCAGCACGATCCGGGCGTCGACCGGCTCGCGGCGCAGCCCGGGATCGATGCCCCGCACGACCTTCTCGAGCAGCGCACCGTCCACCTTCAGCCGCGGTCTCCCGGCGGTGACGGCGGTCGACAGCGCCGGCACGAGAGCGCTCAACGGCACCTTGACCGTGCGCGGACCGACGACCACCTTCAGCGGCCCGGACGCCGCGGGCTGGGCGACGTCCTCGTAGAACGCCTGCAGCACAGCCGGATCGATCGCGGGTGCACTGGCCGCGACAGGCACCGCGAGGGTGTCGTCGGTGAGCCAGCGGGCAGCCAGCAGCCGGCTCACGGCGCTCTGGTCGACGACCCGTCCCGGCTGGCCGGCCAGCAGCACCGCCCCCTTGGCGGTGAAGTCGACGGCGCCCTGGACCAGCGGCTGGTCGAGGCCGACCGCCGCGGCCCGCACCCTGGTCGCGAGCGCGGTGTCGTCGCGGGTGGTCACCACGGGGACGTCCCCGCCGCCGCGGACGTGCCGCAGCAGCGAGCGCGGGTCGAGGCTGAAGCCGACGAGCGGGTCGAGCGTGGCGGGGACGTCGATGCCCAGGCCCGCCGTCGACGGCACCACCGGGGTGCTGGCCGGCCCGGCCTCCAGTGTGACCGGCCGGTCGGCGCGCGGGCCGGGCTCGGCCTGCACCCGCTGCACCGCGTCGGCCCGGCGCAGACCCCCGACGTCCACGCCCTGCACCCGCACACCTCCCGGTACGCGCTCACCGGCCCACACGGCGACCCCGACGTACGCCCCGGCGAGCAGGACGAGCGTGACGAGCAGTGCGGCCAGCCGCCTCACGCCAACCTGCCGTAGGCACCGCGGTAGTACGTCAGCGCCGCCGCGTCGTGCTCGACCAGGTCGACGGCGAGCACCTCGCCGACGACGATGCTGTGGTCACCGCCGGCGTGCAGGTCGGTGGTGCGGCACTCCAGGGTGGCCAGGGACTGCTCGAGCAGCGCGGTGCCGGTGTGCGGGCCGCGGGGGTGCGGCACCCGGTCGAGCTGGCCGTGCAGGGGTCGACCCCGGGTGGCCAGCCACGCGGCGACCGCCCGGGCCGAGTCGTCCAGCACGTTGACCGTCCACAGGCCCGAGGCCTCGATCGCATCGTGGAACCTGGCCTCGCGCTCGACGCAGACCAGCACCAGCGCGGGCTCGAGCGACACCGACGTGAACGCGTTGGCGGTCATCGCGTGGTCGATGCCCGCGTGCGAGGTGGTGACGACCGTGACGCCCGTGGCGAACCGGCCCATCGCGCGGCGGAAAACCCCCGCGTC
>JACMOY010000383.1 GCA_014377795.1 Actinomycetota bacterium
CGCGGACGGTCCTGCGCCGCGGCGACCAGCTGCTGGTCGTGGCGACCTCGGCGGTGCGCTCGGCCACCGAGTCGCGGCTGCGCGCCGTCAGCCGCGGCGGCCGACTCGCCGTGTGGGCCCGGGGCGCCGCCGCACCGACGGGCAGAGCGCGGCGCTGGCCGCTGCGCTGAGTCGCCGGTCCCGTCGGGAGCCGCTCAGGCACGCCCGAGTCAGCGCGATCGGCCCGCCGATGGCCGCTGGGTGGGCCGATGGCGCTGACTCCGTGGGGGTGGCGGCCTACCGTTGGGGGTGTGGACCGGACCGGACGCCGCGGCCTGCTCGCGCTGAGTGCGCTGGCGGTGCTGCTGGCGGCTGGTCTCGCGACGGCTGGGCCGGCCAGCGCCCACGACGAGCTGGTGTCGAGCACCCCGGCCGATGCGGCCACGGTCGACGCAGTGGGCGAGGTGGTGCTGCGGTTCAGTGAGCCGGTGCTGACCCTCGGCCTCGTGGTGGCGGTGACCGGGCCCGGTGGCGCGATCGGCCAGGGGCGGCCGGTGGCCGGTGGCCAGACGGTGACCCAGGCCCTGCGTTCCCCTGTCGAGCCCGGCCGCTACACCACCGTGTGGCGGGCGGTGTCGTCGGACTCCCACCCGGTGTCGGGAACGTTCGCGTTCACCGTCGCGGACCGTGCCGCGGTCACGATCGCACCGACCACCGCACCGACCACCGCACAGCCGACCGCACCGCCGACGTCACCGCCGACCGCACCGACCACCGCACCGACCACCGCACCACCGACGTCCGCGGGCGGGACCACCGACGGGACGGTCGGCGCCGCCCCCGCGCCCACCGGCGGCGGACGTGGCCTGGCGATCGCCGGTGGCGCGCTGGTGCTGCTGCTGGCCGCCGCGACCCTCGCGACCCGCCGCGCCCGGCGCTGACCCGGCGCCACTGACCCAGCCCCCGGCGTCCGGCCGCACCCACCCCGGCGGCGCCCTACACTTGGCACTCGAACGGCCGGAGTGCCAGATTCCGGCTCAGCACCGCTGGAGGCCCCCGATGCCGACGTACCCCTACGCCTGCACCGCCTGCGACAACCGGTTCGAGATCGTCCAGGCGTTCACCGACGACGCACTGACGGTCTGCGACGTGTGCGGCGGCCGCCTGCGCAAGGTGTTCAGCTCGGTCGGCGTGGTCTTCAAGGGGTCCGGCTTCTACCGCAACGACTCGCGCAGCACAGCGGGATCCACGGCCGGGTCGGGCTCGAGCGACTCCTCGAGCGACACCAAGACCGGCGCTGCGGCGGCCGGCGACGGCGGGACCTCGTCGACGCCGTCCACCACCGCCGCACCGGCCACGCCGGCCAAGACCGAGACCACCAAGCCGTCCAGCACCACCGCGGGCAAGGGCACCAAGGAGTCCGCGGCCTGACCCCCGGCCGCCGTCGTCCACAGGCCGGCTGCCCGGCCCGGCGCGCTGTCGGCCCGCGACCCTAGGCTCGCGCCCATGAGCACCCCCAGCGCCGAGATCGCCGTCATCGGCGGCTCCGGCTTCTACCGGTTCCTCACCGGCGCCCGCGACGTGAGCGTCGACACGCCGTTCGGCGAGCCCAGCGACCCGGTCACCGTCGGCGAGCTCGGCGGACGTCGGGTGGCGTTCCTCGCCCGCCACGGCCGCGACCACCGCCACCCGCCGCACCGGGTCAACTACCGGGCCAACCTGTGGGCGCTGCGCTCGCTCGGGGTGCGCCAGGTGCTCGCGCCGTGCGCGGTGGGGTCGCTGCGACCCGAGCTGGGGCCGGGCAGCGTCGTCGTGCCCGACCAGGTCGTCGACCGCACGTGGGGCCGGGCGCACACCGTCTACGACGACACCGGGCCGGTCGTGCACGTGTCGCTGGCCGACCCCTACTGCGCCAGAGGCCGGGCCGCTGTGCTGGGCGCCGCGGCCGGCGGTGACCGTCCAGTCACCGACGGCGGCACCCTGGTCGTCATCAACGGCCCGCGGTTCTCGACCCGGGCCGAGTCGCGGTGGCACGCCGCGGCGGGCTGGTCGCTGGTCGGCATGACCGGCATGCCCGAGGCGGCGATCGCCCGCGAGCTGGCGATGTGCTACACCGCGATCGCCCTGGTGACCGACCTGGACGCCGGTGTCGAGGGCGGCGCGGGCGTGACCCACGACGAGGTGCTGCGGGTGTTCGCGGCCAACGTCGAGCGGCTGAAGTCCCTGGTCGAGGACGTCGTCCCCGCGCTGCCCGCGGACGACGACTGCACCTGCCGGCGGGCGCTGGACGGCCTGACGCTGCCGCGACCCCTGCCCTGATCGTGGACACCCACGCCCTGGGGGACGCGGTGCGGCACCGGGTGAGGTGGGGCCGCCCGCCGCCGGACCCCCGACGGGTGCCCCTGCGCCGCGAGCGCACCGGCCTGCGGCGCCTGGCCAGTGCCGGGCTGGCGGCGACGGCCGTGGCCGCCGGCCTGCACGTGCTGGCCCCCGGCCCCGCCGCCACGGTGCCAGCCGTCGTGCTCACCCGCGACCGGCCCGGCGGTGTCGTGCTCGGCCCCGGTGACCTGCGCACCGAGCAGCGCCCGCCCGCCACGGTGCCGCGCGGGTCGCTGACCCTGGCCGCCGCGAGCGGCCGGGTGCTGGCGGCCGGCGCCCGCGCCGGCGAGGTGCTCACCGACGTCCGGCTGGTCGGGCCCGGGCTGCTGGCCGGGCAGGACGCCGGCCTGGTCGGCGCGCCGGTGCGGGTGGCCGATCCGGCCGCTGCCGCGCTGGCGGCGCCCGGCGACCGGGTCGACGTCCTGCTCGCCACCACAGCCAGGCGCGACGCCGAGGTGGTCGTGCGCTCGGCGATCGTGCTCGCCCGCCCCACGCCGGCCCGAGGCGAGCTGCTCGGGCCGACCGAGACCGGCGGCGGCGCGCTGCTGGTGCTCGCCGTCGGGGCGTCGGACGCCGCCGCCCTGGCCGGCGCGGCGGCCCGCGGTCCCCTGTCGATCACGTTCCACGCGGGCCTGTCGGAGCCGACCGGCGCGCGCTAGGTTCGGCTGATGATCAAGGGCTTCAAGGACTTCCTGGTGCGCGGCAACGTCATCGACCTCGCGGTCGCCGTCGTCATCGGCGCGGCGTTCGCCACCGTCGTCGGCGCCTTCACCGGCAACATCGTCAAGCCGCTGATCGCCGCGCTGGGCGGTGGCAGCAGCTACGGCTTGGGCCCCACCCTGCGGGCCGGCCGGCCGGAGACCTTCGTGGACGTCGGTGCGCTGATCACCGCGGTGGTCAACTTCGTCATCGTCGCCGCCGTCGTCTACTTCCTCGTGGTGGTGCCGATGAACCGGCTGATGGCGATGCGCAAGGCCGGCGCCGAGCCCGAGCCGGCCGCACCCGCCGAGGACGTGATCGTGCTGCAGGAGATCCGCGACCTGCTCAGGGCGCAGCAGGGGTGAGCGGGGGCTGGGCCCACTGCGCCAGCTGCTCGCCGCTCATCGGCCGGCCGAACAGGTAGCCCTGTCCGGACCGCACGCCCGCCGCACGCAGCCAGTCCCGCTGCTCAGGCGTCTCGATCCCCTCGGCGACGGTGCTCAGGTCGAGCGCCTCGGCGATGGCCCCGAAGGCCGAGATCAGGCTGCGGGCGCGCGGGCCGGGCAGCGCGGCGACGAACGAGCGGTCGAGCTTGACCAGGTCGACGTCCAGGTCGCGCAGGCGGGCCAGTGAGGAGTGCCCGGTGCCGAAGTCGTCGATCGCCACCCGCACCCCGCGCTCGCGGATCGCGGCCAGCACCAGGCCCTGGCCCTGCATGCCCGCCGACTCGGTGAGCTCGATCGACAGGTCCTGCGGTGAGATGCCGTGGGCGGCGAGCGCGGCGTCCAGGTCGTCGA
>JACMOY010000384.1 GCA_014377795.1 Actinomycetota bacterium
CATCGGCGGCCGTGCCCGAGACCTGGGGAGCGGGCAGCGGCACCCGGCGCTTCACCTTCGATCCTGGGCGCAGTCCGCGCGCGAGCGCGACGGCGCGGGCCCGCATCAGAGCAGTGCGGGCGGCGGGCTCGGCTCGCGCCGGCTCGTCGTCCGGCGCAGCAGCAGCGCCCGGCTCATCGGACACCGGTCACCTCACCACCCATGACGTCCACCCGTGCCCCGAGCAGCGCCTCGGGGACGTCCTGGGGCACGGCAGCGGTGACCAGCACCTGCTCGGCGCCGCTGACCAGCGCGGCCAGGCGCTCTCGGCGCCCGACGTCCAGCTCGGCGAACACGTCGTCCAGCACCAGCACCGGGTCGCCGCCGCCCTCGTGCCGCAGCAGCTCGTAGGACGCCAGCCGCAGCGCCAGCGCGTACGACCACGACTCGCCGTGGCTGGCGTACCCCTTGGCCGGCAGGTCACCGAGCGAGAGCACCAGGTCGTCGCGGTGCGGGCCCACCAGGCACACCCCGCGGTCCAGCTCTTGCGGACGCATCCGCCCGGTCGCCTCGAGCAGCCGGGCCTGCAGCAGCTCGCGGCCCCCCGACGGCGCGTCGCGGACGGCGTCGACCAGGTCGTCGCCGAGCGCGCCCCTGTAGGCGATGACGGCGTCGCCCTGCTTGTCGCTGACCTGCGCGTACGCCGCGGCCACCGGCGCGCTCAGGTCGTCGACCAGCCGCAGCCGGCCGGCGAGCAGCTCGGCCCCCGCGTTCGCGAGGTGGGTGTCCCACACGTCGAGGGTCCGCACGTCGCCGGAGCCCCGGCGGATCGCCGACCCGGCCGACTTCAGCAGCGCCGTCCGCTGCTTGAGCACGCGGCCGCACCCGGCCCGGACCCCGGCGTAGCGGGGGGAGCGGGCCGTCAGCAGGTCGTCGAGGAACCGGCGGCGCTCACCCGGGTCACCCTTGACCAGGGCGAGGTCCTCGGGGGCGAACAGCACGGTGCGCAGCAGCCCGACCACCTCGCGGGCGCGGGGGACCGGGCCGCGGTTGATCCGCGCCCGGTTCGCCCGCCCGGCGGTGATCTCGATCTCGACCAGCGTCGAGCGGCCGTCGCGCACCACCGCGGCCCGCACGATCGCCCGCTCGGCTCCCGACCGCACCAGCGGTGCGTCGGTCGAGACGCCGTGGCTGGTCAGCGTCGCGACGTACCCGATGGCCTCGACCAGGTTGGTCTTGCCCTGGCCGTTGGGCCCGACCAGGGACGTGACCCCCGGCCCCAGCGCCAGCTCGACCCCGGCGTAGCTGCGGAAGTCGGTCAGCGACAGATGGGCGACGTGCACGACTCAGCGGGTCGAGCCGGTGCCGGACGACGGCCCCGCGGTGACCGCCTCGGCGGCCGTGGTCGCGTGGCCGCCGAACTGGTTGCGCAGCGCCGAGACCGCCTGCATGGCGGGGGACTGGGTCTGGCGCGAGGCGAACCGGGCGAACAGCGCGCTGGAGATCACCGGCATCGGGACGGCGTTGGCGATGCCCTCCTCGACGGTCCACCGACCCTCGCCGGAGTCCTGCGTGTACCCGCTGATCTCGACCAGGCCCGGGTCCTCCTCCAGCGCCTTGACGAGCAGGTCCAGCAGCCACGAGCGCACGACCGTGCCGCGGGTCCAGGCCTTGAACGCGCCGTGGACGTCGGTGACCAGGTCCTTGGCGGCCAGCAGCTCGTACCCCTCGGCGTACGCCTGCATGAGCCCGTACTCGATGCCGTTGTGCACCATCTTCGTGTAGTGCCCAGCCCCGACCGCGCCGGCATGGACGAAGCCCTCCTCGCGCGGGCCCTCGGGGCGCAGCGCGTCGAAGACCGGCATCGCGCGCTCGACGTCGGCGACGTCGCCACCGACCATCAGCCCGTACCCGTTGTCCTTGCCCCACACCCCGCCCGAGACCCCGCAGTCCAGGTACCGCACCCCGTGGGCGTCCAGCGTCGTGGCGTTGACCGTGTCATCGGTCCACCTCGAGTTGCCGCCGTCGATGACCAGGTCGCCTGGCTCGAGCAGGCCGGCGAGCCCGACGACCGTGGCTCGGGTGGCCTCACCGGCGGGCACCATCACCCAGACGAGCCGCGGGGCCGGCAGCGCCCGCACCATGGCCGCGAGCGAGTCGGCGTCACTGATCTCGGGGTTGCGGTCGTAGCCCACGACCTCGTGACCGGCTGCGCGCAGCCGCTCGCGCATGTTGCCGCCCATCTTGCCCAGCCCGATGAGTCCGAGGTGCATGGCGGATCCTTGTCCGCTCAGCCGGCGAGTCGCACGGGCATGAGCACGTAGCGGAAGCTGTCGTCGGTGGCTGCGTCTGCGTCGCCCTGGCCGGTGAGCAGTGCCGGCTTGGTTGCCTGGGTGAAGGCGAACTTGGCCCACGGCTGGTGCAGGGCGCCCAGGCCGTCCAGCAGGTACTGCGGGTTGAACGCGATCTCGATGTCGGCGCCGGTCAGGCTCGCCTCGATCGCCTCGCTGGCCTGGGCGTCCTCACCCTGGCCGGCCTCGATCGTCAGCTGCCCGTCGGTGAACTTCAGCCGCACCGGGCTGTTGCGCTCAGCGACCAGCGCCACCCGCTTGACCGCCTCGACCAAGGAGGCGGTCGCGAGCACGGCGGCGGTCTCGGTCGTGGTCGGGAAGATCGAGGTGACCTTGGGGTACTCCCCGTCCAGCAGCCGCGAGGTGGTGCGCCGGCGACCGGCCTCGAACCCGATCAGGCCCTCGCCACCACCGGTGCGACCCAGCGCGATCTGGACGTCGGCACTGGCCCCGAGCGCGCGGGCGGTGTCGCTGAGGGTGCGGGCCGGCACCAGGGCCACGGCCGAGGCGTCGGCGGCGTCGGGGTTCCACGTCAGGGTGCGCATCGCGAGCCGGTAGCGGTCGGGGGCCAGCAGGGTGATTGTCGACCCCTCGATCTCGACCCGGACGCCGGTCAGGATCGGCAGCGTGTCGTCGCGGCCCGCCGCGGTGGTCACCTGGGCGACGGCGAGGGTGAACACGTCGCCCGCCACCGTGCCCGCGGCCTGCGGCATCGCGGGCAGCGCCGGGTAGTCCTGCACCGGCATGGTCAGCAGGGTGAAGCGCGAGGCGCCACAGGTGACGGTCACCTTGGCGCCGTCGGTCACGACGTCGACCGGCTTGGCCGGCAGGTTGCGTGAGATGTCGGCGAGCAGCCGGCCCGAGACCAGGACGGTCCCGCCCTCACCGACGTCGGCCGCGACGCTGACGCGGGCGCTGACCTCGTAGTCGAACGCGGACAGGGTCAGCGTGCCGGCGCCGTCGGCCTCGATCAGCACCCCCGCCAGCACGGGCACGGGCGGGCGCGTGGGCAGCCCGCGGGCTGCCCACGTCACCGCCTCGGCGAGGACGTCACGCTCAACGCGGAACTTCACCGGCCACCGGACCTCTCTGACGTCGGACGCGTGGGTGCTGCAGGCGGCTCATCCCGCCACGGGTGCGATGACTGTCCGACGACCCTAGTCGTCAGCGCAGGTCCGCGGAACCAGCAGGGTGTGCCCCGTGGACGTCGTCCACAGACCGGCGATCCTCGTTGTTCGCGGGAGATCGATGACATGGAGGTACTCGTCATCGTCATCGGTCCTGTGCATCCTGGGGACGAGCGCCATCCGCCCTGGTCAGCGAGCCGCGGGCTTGTGGACCGGCTGTGGGCGAGTCGGACCCGCGGCGAGCCCGGTGGTGGACCCACGGCGGTCGCGCACCGCCGGGTGCGCGTCGTCCACGCTCGTCCACAGGGTTGTCCCCAAGGTGTGGAGCGGTACGGCGTTCAACCACCCTGCAGTCAACGACTCTGCTGCTTGATCCGGTTGGTCAGCTCGGTGACCTGGTTGAAGATGCTGCGGCGCTCGGCCATCAGCTGACGGATCTTGCGCTCGGCGTGCATGACGGTGGTGTGGTCGCGGCCACCGAACTGCTGGCCGATCTTGGGCAGCGACAGGTCGGTGAGCTCGCGGCACAGGTACATCGCGATCTGCCGGGCGTTGACCAGCACCCGCGAGCGCGAGGCACCGCACAGGTCGTCGATCGTCAGCCCGAAGTACCCGGCGGTCTGCCCGATGATGATCGCGGCGGTGATCTCGGGCCCGTGCTCGTTCGGAATCAGGTCCTTGAGCACGATCTCGGCCAGTGGCAGGTCGACCAGCTGGCGGTTCAGGCTGGCGAACGCGGTCACCCGGATCAGCGCACCCTCGAGCTCGCGGATGTTGGTCGAGATCCGGCTGGCGATGTACTCCATCACGTCGTCCGGGGCGGTCATCCGCTCCTGGATCGCCTTCTTGCGCAAGATCGCGATCCGCGTCTCGAGGTCCGGCGGCTGGACGTCGGTCAGCAGACCCCACTCGAACCGGCTGCGCATCCGCTCCTCGAACCCGGCCAGCTGCTTGGGCGGCAGGTCCGAGGTGATGACCACCTGCTTGTTCGCGTTGTGCAGCGTGTTGAAGGTGTGGAAGAACTCCTCCTGCGTCTGCACCTTGCCCTGCAGGAACTGGATGTCGTCGATCATCAGGATGTCGACGTCGCGGTGCCGGCGCTGGAAGTTCTGCGCCTTGTCGTCGCGGATCGAGTTGATGAAGTCGTTGGTGAACTCCTCGGAGTTCACGTACCGCACCCGCACGCCGGGGTAGAGGTTGCGGGCGTAGTGCCCGATCGCGTGCAGCAGGTGGGTCTTGCCCAGCCCGGACTCCCCGTAGACGAACAACGGGTTGTACGCCTTCGCCGGTGCCTCGGCGACGGCGACGGCCGCGGCGTGTGCGAACCGGTTGCTCGAGCCGATGACGAAGGTGTCGAACGTGTACTTGGGGTTCAGCCGCGAGGGCTCGACGGGGCCGCGCGCCCGTGCCGCCGACCCGTTCTTACCAACGTTGTCGTGCCAGGAGTGCTCGCTGCGGTCACCGAGCTCGTCCACCTGCTCGTCGCGCTGCCCCTCGACGGCGGGGTCGGGGGTCGGCGCGGAGTCGTCGGCGCTGGCACCACCGGCCCCCTCGACCGCCGCCTCGCTGTCGTTGCCCGCGAGCGCGGGGTCGACCGTGACCGCGAGGCGCACCTCACGGTGCAGCTCGGACCCCAGGGCGTCGGTCACCTGGGCGAGCAGACGCTGCTCGAGGATCTCCTTGGTGTAGTCGTTGGGCACCGCGAGCAGGGCGGTCGAGTCGATCAGCCCGACGAACCGGGCCAGGCGCAGGAAGGCCTTCTGCTGCGCGGTCAGCCCCGCGTCGGTCAAGGTGCCGAGGGTGCTCTGCCAGATCGCGGCGAAGTCCAGCTCGCTGTCCGGCACGCTGCTCCTCGTGGTCTGCTCGACGGTCCCCCCGCACTCCCCGCAGGTCGCCCGGCCCCGCTCACGGTACGCCGATCGTCCACATGATCATCCACAGTCTGTGGACAACTGTGCCAAGGGGTCCAGGCTGGATGGGCCGCGACGCTACACGACCCGGCGGGGTCGTGGGCAGCCCCTCGGCGTGTCCTCGAGGTACCCAGGCCCCAGACGCGAGATGGTGCGGGGTTGCGCCCAGCGCCGGATCGGCTGACCGCCGTTTGACCCCCGTCAGCACCGGCCGTACCGTGGGGTGGTTCCCACCCTGTGGTGGCCGCTGTGGCATGCCCGCGAGCGCTCGTCCCGAGTCCTCGTCGGCGTCCGATGGTGGCCGGCTCGTGTCAGCGGGTGGGGCTCGAACCGATCCAGGAGACCCGAGTGAGCAAGCGCACCTTCCAGCCGAACAACCGACGTCGGGCCAAGACGCACGGCTTCCGCCTGCGGATGCGCACCCGCGCCGGTCGGGCCATCCTCGGCGCGCGCCGCCGCAAGGGCCGCGTCGAGCTGTCGGCCTGAGGGTGCGGGCGTGCTGCCCGCCCTGCACCGGCTTCGGCGACCGGCTGACTTCACCGTCGCCGTCCGCCGGGGCCGCCGGGCCGGCGGCACCCGGCTCGCCGTCCACCTGATGCTGCCGACCGAGCCCCCCACACCACCTGCCCCCGCCCGCATCGGGCTGGTCGTGGGCAAGACCGTCGGGCCGGCGGTCGTCCGCACCCGGGTCAAGCGGCGGCTGCGCGCTGTGGCCTCCGTCCGGGTGCGCACGCTGCCGCCCGGTGCTGTTCTCGTGCTGCGAGCGACCCCTGCCGCGGCGGACGCGACCTCGGCCGACCTGGCCGCCGACCTGGACCGCGCCCTCGCCAAGCTGCTCATCCCCCGCCCGGTGACGTCGTGACCCGCGTGCTGCTGCTGCTGGTGCGTGGCTACCAGGTCGCGATCTCACCTCTGCTCGGCCCGCGCTGTCGGTTCTACCCCTCGTGCTCGACGTACGCCGTGCAGGCGCTGCAGACGCACGGGGCGCTGCGCGGCAGCTGGTTGGCGGTCCGGCGCCTGGGCCGGTGCCATCCGTGGAACCCTGGGGGCGTCGATCACGTCCCTACCGACGGGGGCCGCTCGTGGCCGTCGCCCACCGAGCCCGACCACGGCTCACACGACCACCTGAGCCCCAGCGAGGAACGCACCCCATGCTGAACACCGTCCTGTACCCGCTCGAGTACGCCGTGGCCTTCATCATGGTGCAGTTCCACAGCGCCCTGTCGGCGGTGGGTCTGCCCGCCGACTCCGGCTGGACCTGGGCGCTGTCGATCATCGGCCTGGTCATCGTGATCCGGATCATCCTGATCCCGTTGTTCGTCAAGCAGATCAAGGCCTCACGCGGGTTGCAGCTGATCCAGCCCGAGATGAAGAAGATCCAGGCCAAGTACAAGGACAAGAAGGACCCCGAGAGCCGTCAGGCCATGACGCAGGAGACCATGGCGCTGTACAAGGAGACGGGCACCAACCCGTTCGCCTCGTGCCTGCCGATCCTGCTCCAGGCGCCGATCTTCTTCGCCCTGTTCCGGGTGCTCAACGACAAGATCCAGAAGCAGACCGGCATCGGCCCCCTCACGCCGGAGCTCGCCGTCCAGGCCGACGGGTCGACGCTGTTCGGGGCACCGCTGTCGTCGACCTTCCTCAAGGCCGACGGCAACCTGACGGTGCAGATCATCACCGTCATCCTGATCATCTTGATGTCGGCCACCACGTTCACGACCCAGCGCCAGCTGATGATGAAGAACATGCCGGCCTCGGCTCTGGACAACCCGTTCGCGCAGCAGCAGAAGATCCTGCTGTACGTGTTGCCGCTGGTCTTCGCGGTGTCGGGTGTGAACTTCCCGATCGGCGTCCTGCTGTACTGGCTGACCACCAACGCCTGGCCGATGGGGCAGCAGTTCTACGTCACCCGGCGGATGCCGGCGCCCGGCTCGCTGGCTGAGAAGGCGCTCGAGGACCGCCGTCGACGAAAGGGCAAGGGCGTTGACGCCACGACGGACACGATCGTCGGTGAGGTCGTCGACGAGGCACCGCGGCAGCGGCAGCAGCCCAAGCGCCAGCCGCGCAGCAAGCGCACCCCCGGGCCCGCGACCAAGCCGGGGACGGGCTCGACGGCGTCTGGCGCCGAGCCGGTGCCGCCAGCAGCGCCATCCTCGGGTGCCTCGCCGGCGGGCACGACCAGGCCGGTCGTGAAGCCGCAGCCGGTCAAGCGCACCGGGCAGAGCCCGGCCGCCCGCAAGAGCGGTCCGCGCCCAGCCGGCCCACCCTCGTCGCCGCCGGCCTGAACTGCCGGCCCGACCGCGGACCGACCCGGCTCGCACCCCAGCTGTGTGCTCCACCCACCGCGCACCGAGCGCGACCGGCCCCTGGCCGACGTCCCCGGAGGTACCGATGACCGAGAACCCCACCAGCACCGCCCCTGCCGCCCAAGGTGAGGACCCGGCTGCGGTCACCCCCGACCCGGCCGCCGACCAGACCACCACCGAACCCACGACCGAGCGGCCGTCGCTGACCAGCCGGCTGGAGCGCGAGGGCGAGATCGCCGCCGACTACCTCGAGCGGCTGCTCGACCTGACCGACCTGGACGGCGACCTGGACGTCGACATCGACGGCGACCGGGCCGCGGTCGCGATCGTGGACTCCGAGGAGGGCCGGGTGCCGCGGCGCCTGGTCGGTCGCGACGGCGAGGTGCTCGAGGCCCTGCAGGAGCTCACCCGGCTCGCGGTGCTGGCCAGCACCGGGGAGCGCTCGCGGCTGATGCTGGACGTCGCCGGGCACCGGGCCGCCCGCCGCCTCGCGCTGGTCGCCGACGCCCGCAAGGCCGTCGAGGACGTCACCGCCTCCGGTGCGCCGCTCACCCTGCCGCCGATGTCGCCGTTCGAGCGCAAGGTCGTGCACGACGCCGTCGCTGACGCCGGTTTGCGCTCCGAGTCCGAGGGTGTCGAGCCGCACCGCTGCGTCGTCGTGCTGCCCACCTGAGTGACCTCGACCTGCGGGTGTTCCACGTGAAACACGACCCCACGGTTCCCGCCGCCGCCGAGCAGCTGTTCGGTGACCGGCTCGACCTGGCCGTGCGCTACGTCGAGCACCTGGCCAGCACCGGCGTCGAGTGGGGGCTGATCGGCCCGCGCGAGATCCCCCGGCTGTGGGAGCGGCACGTCCTGAACTGTGCGGTGGTCGCCGAGCTGGTGCCGCAGGACGTGCTCGTGCTGGACGTCGGCTCGGGCGCCGGGCTGCCCGGGCTGCCCCTGGCGCTGTGCCGGCCGGACCTGCGGGTCGTGCTGGTCGAGCCGCTGCTGCGCCGGGTCGAGTGGCTGGACCTGGTGGTCGACGACCTCGGCCTGGACGCCGTGCAGGTGCGGCGCGCCCGCGCCGAGGAGGTCGTGGGTGAGCTCACTGCGCCTGTCGTCACCGCGCGGGCGGTCGCGCCGCTGGACCGCCTCGCCCGCTGGGGCCTGCCGCTGCTCGAGCCTGGCGGCGCGCTGCTCGCGGTCAAGGGGCGCACTGCCGAGCAGGAGGTCACCGCCACCGCCGCGGGGGTGCGACGCGCCGGTGGGGTGTCGACCGAGGTCCTGACGCTCGGGTCGCAGCTGCTCGACGAGGCCACCACCGTCGTGCGGGTTAGAGTCGGGGCTGCCCGCCCATCCGTTGCCACGTCCCGCCCGCGGGCTCGGCGTGCGGCCCGGCGGTGAGACCGCTGCTCACGGCAACCCGCACGCTCTTGCAGATCCGGACACGGCAGGGGACACGATGACCAGCAGGACCGACGCCCTGGGGTGGCCGGACGCCACCATGGCGGCCGGTCCCCGTTCGAGCGGCCTCGGCTGGCCCGCGTCGCCGACCGCACCGGGTGTTTCCCGTGAAACATCGGCCGATGCCGGACCGACCCAGACCGAGCCGGTCGACGCCGTGACCGCGGCATTAGGCGATGACGCGGTCGAGGTGATGGACGACGACACCCCGCTGGCCCGCGAGCTGGCGCACGACACGCGCCGCCGCCGCGCCCTGCACGGCCAGCGGCTGCCGGCCCCCCCGCACACCAGGGTGATGACCATCGCGAACCAGAAGGGCGGGGTGGGCAAGACCACCACGACCGTCAACCTGGCCGCGGCCCTGGCCCAGGGCGGGCTGCTCGTCCTGGTCCTGGACCTGGACCCCCAGGGCAATACCTCGACCGCTCTGGGGATCGACCACCACACCGAGGTGCCGAGCATCTACGACGTGCTGATCGACGGTCGGCCGATGAGCGAGGTCGTCGCACCCTGCCCGGACGTCGAGGGCCTGCTGTGCGCTCCGGCCACCATCGACCTGGCCGGCGCCGAGATCGAGCTGGTCTCGATGGTTGCCCGCGAGGCCCGGCTGCTGCGGGCCCTGGAGGCCTACCTGCGCGAGCGCGACGAGCAGCGGCTGCCCCGGCTGGACTACGTCCTGATCGACTGCCCGCCGTCGCTGGGCCTGCTCACCGTCAACGCATTGGTCAGCGCGCGCGAGGTGTTCATCCCGATCCAGTGCGAGTACTACGCGCTGGAGGGGGTCTCCCAGCTGTGGAAGAACGTCGAGCTGGTGCGGGCCCACCTCAACCCGGCCCTGCACGTCTCGACCATCCTGCTGACGATGTACGACGGGCGCACCCGGCTGTCCTCCGATGTCGCCGACCAGGTGCGCGAGCACTTCCCCGCCCTGGTGCTGCGCACCAGCATCCCGCGGTCGGTGCGGATCTCGGAGGCTCCCAGCCACGGGCAGACGGTGATGACCTACGACCCGGGGTCCAGCGGGGCCCTGTCCTACCTCGAGGCGGCGCGCGAGCTCGCACTGCGTGCGCCCGTGCCGCTGTCTGCTGCCGGCCCCCGATGAACAGCGAGGCACGATGAGTGACAAGCGACGGGGGCTCGGCCGAGGCCTGGGCGCCTTGATCCCCCCGAGCTCGGGTCGGCACGACCGCCCGGTGGACGTGTTCTTCCCTGGGCCCGAACCGGTGGTGGAGTCGGCGCAGGCAGGTGACGTCGCCGACGGGTCGCCCGACGAGGCGCTGTCGGACCACGGCGACCGGGCCCAGCAGGATCACCAGGCCGACCCGGCCGATGTTTCACGGGAAACGGCGCTGCTGCCGGTACCTGGCGCCTGGTTCGCCGAGATCCCGGTCGAGCAGATCGACCCCAACCCCCGGCAGCCGCGGCAGGTCTTCGACGAGGACGACCTGGCCGAGCTGGCCCACTCGGTGCGCGAGATCGGCGTCCTGCAGCCGGGCGTGGTGCGCGCCGTCACTGGTGGGCGGGACGCCGATGGTGGCGAGCGCTACGAGCTGATCATGGGCGAGCGACGCTGGCGGGCCAGCCAGCTCGCGGGTCTGGCGACGGTGCCCGCGATCGTGCGCGAGACGGCGGACGACGACCTGCTGCGTGACGCGCTGCTCGAGAACCTGCACCGCAGCCAGCTGAACGCGCTCGAGGAGGGCGCCGCCTACGCCCAGCTGCTCGAGGACTTCGGCTGCACCCACGAGCAGCTGGCAGCGCGGATCGGGCGATCGCGCCCGCAGATCTCGAACACCATCCGGTTGCTGCGGCTGCCTGCGCTGGTGCAGCGGCGGGTGGCGGCCGGGGTCCTGTCGGCCGGGCACGCCCGGGCCCTGCTCGGCCTGGACGACGCCGCGGCCATCGAGCGCCTGGCGCAGCGGATCGTCGCCGAGGGGCTGTCGGTGCGCTCGGTCGAGGAGCTGGTCGCCCTCGGTGGTGACCCTGCGGCGCCGGCCCGGGTGCGCCGACCGCGAGCCGGGGGCCGCAACCCCCGGATGGACGAGGTGGCCGCGCGCCTGTCCGACCGGCTGGACACCCGGGTGAGCATCGCGCTGGGCCGGCGCAAGGGCCGCCTGACCGTCGAGTTCGCCAGCGTCGAGGACCTCAACCGGATCCTGTCGGTGCTCGAGCCCGGTGCCGACGCCGACCAGCAAAGCAGGGTCGACCCCGAGGCGGGCACGTCGTAGGATCGGCGACAGGGCACCGCCCAGCCCACCGGGAGAACGCGATGAGGTCACCGCAGGTGCGCCGTGCGGCACTGTTGGTGCTCGTCGCCGCGGCGGCCGGGGCGCTCGGGGGGTATCTCGCAGGGCTGGTGCGCCCACGCCCGCCCACGGCGTACTCGAGCCACTACCTGGCGCCCACCCCGCACCGGCTGCCCTCCCGGGACGGGTCATGATCGCCCGACGTCTCGCGCCACTGACCCTGGACAGCCTGGACGACCTGCCGACCCCCTGCCGAGGATGCGTGTTCTGGGAGCTCGACCCGGTCGCCGGCGGCCGCGCCGAGCGTGACGGCAACACCGGGTTCGAGAAGGAGGCGTGGGTCTCGGCGGCCCTGCTGGAGTGGGGGTCGGTCGGGCGGATCGCCTATGTCGACACCAGCCCCGCCGGCTTCCTGATGTACGCGCCGCCGCACCTGGTGCCTCGCTCGGTCGCATTCCCCACCGCGCCGGTCAGCGCAGACGCCGTGCTGCTGATGACCGGGCGGGTGCTGCCGGAGTTCGCCGGTGCGGGGCTGGCCCGGATGCTGCTGCAAGGCGTGGCCAAGGACCTCACCCGCCGCGGGGTGCGGGCGATCGAGGCGTACGGCGTGCACGCCCGGCCCGGCGACCCGCGGCCGGCCCTGGAGCGGGCGATGGTCACCACTGGGTGCGTCCTGCCCGCCGGGTACCTGCTCTCGGTGGGGTTCAAGACGGTCCGCCCGCACCTGGTGCACCCGCGGCTGCGGCTGGACCTGCGCACCGCGCTGTCCTGGCGCGAGGACGTCGAGCACGCGCTCGAGCGGCTGCTGGGGTCGGTGCGCGCGCCGGTGCTCACCCGAGGGTGAGGCCCTGCTGATCCGGCCGCCGGCTCAGCCGCGCTTCGCCTGTGCCAGCACGTCGGCGATCCGCAGCGTGCCGGTGGTCGCGTCCTGCCCGCGCGGCAGGTAGGTGCGCTGGATCGCCACCACGATGGCTTCCGCCACGGTGTCGCGGGAGGCCGGGTGCGGCCGGCGCCGGGCGTGACCAGGATGG